>CAZLEW010000051.1:0-3062 GCA_964558635.1 uncultured Candidatus Peribacteria bacterium | reverse complement strand
TACCAAAGAAGACGCTACGGAGTTCCACGGCTTTCTCGATTGCGTGCTTAAGTTGTTCCATGGGGTCACCGTCGACGAAGGTAATGGCGCGCCCGCAAATGTAGGCTTTTGCATTGTACGTTGCGAAGCAGAGGAATGATCCGTCACCACTCTCGACGCGGACGATCGAGCCATCGGGGATTGCAGGCGTGCCGATGATGGCGCTGCGAAAAATCGCATGGTGCTTATTGCGCAGGTGGATATCGGCGCCCGCACGGATGCGGATGGTGGGGTAGGTGGTCATATATTCAGTATGCTTTAGCGTATAAAGCCCACTCTGTCGCGGGTTTCCCCGAGATGGGATCGTTCTTGCCTTGCGCTTCGGCTGGGTCGCCCAGTAGTCGGATCGACGCCTTCAATTCATCCTGCACTGCCATCGCGGTTTCTTTCGTGCCATCCCACGGGGCCCAGACCATCCCACCGCTATTTCCTTCAATGACCGTTGTGAGGTCATGTTTTGTTGTAGCGACGTGCGTGTGCTCTTTTAGGAATTCCTCCGCTTGGTGCAGCATATTCTCTTGTATTGTTTGAAGGAGAACACGGACCGACATGCCATTCACCTGCGCGAGCGGTACGGCCGATTTCTCGGACGTATCGCGTCGGACCATCGTCACTTGATTAAGGGCGAGGTCTTTCGGTCCAAGCTCAATGCGGATCGGTACGCCCTTCACTTCCCATTCGGCAAACTTGAACCCAGGGGATTTCTCGTCGCGCCAGTCAAGCTTCACGCGGACTTCATCGAGCGAACGTTCGATCTCGACGGCCGCCTTCATGACGGTTTGTTTCTCTTCCTCTGTTTTGTAGATCGGAACGATTACGACTTGGATCGGCGCAATCGCAGGTGGAACACGGAGGCCTTTTTCATCGCCGTGCACCACAATGAGTGTGCCGATGATACGGGTCGAAAGTCCCCAGCTCGTCATCCATGGGCGTTCTTGCTTGCCTTCTTTGCTCAAGTACTTCACGTCGTAGGCTTCAGAGAAGCCCTGACCGAGGTTGTGCGATGTTCCTGCTTGGATCGCTTTGCCATCGCGGGCAAGCGCCTCAGTTGTCATGGTGTAGAGCGCGCCAGCAAATTTTTCATGCTCAGGCTTTTTCCCACGCAGAACGGGAATTGCGAGCATGTCGCGGTCGAAGTCGGCGTACATCTGCAACGCCGCCATCACCATTTGGTCGGCTTCATCTTTCGTTGCGTGCATCGTGTGGCCTTCTTGCCAGAGGAATTCGAGTGTACGAAGGAACGGGCGCGTGCGCATTTCCCACCGGATGACGTTGGCCCACTGGTTGATCTTCATCGGCAGATCGCGATAACTCTGTACCCATTTGGCAAAGGTCGAGTAGATGATCGTTTCGCTCGTCGGGCGGATGTAGAGTTTTTCCGCAAGTTCCTTGCCACCCCCGTGTGTGACGACTGCACACTCAGGCGCGAAGCCTTCGATATGGTCTTTCTCTTTCATGAGCACAGACTCTGGAATGAGGAGCGGGAAATAGACGTTCGATACCCCAAGGTCTTTGATGCGTTGGTTCAGGTCTTGCTGAATTGCTTCCCACAGGGCGTAGCCGTAGGGCTTGAAAATGATGCAACCGCGCACCTCTGCATGTTCTGCGAGGTCGGCTTGGGCGATGACATCTAGATACCATTGGGGGAAATCCGTTGCTTGATCGGCGATGCGTGCCATGGAAGGAGGGGGGAGTCCCGACGACTCTAGCACAATGCGTGATTCCGAGTACGATGCGCTCATGGATCTGCAGGCGCGTCTTGCTGCTCATAAGGCTGAAAACAATCACGGAAGCCATTTAGGGCCCGTTATTCACGATATTGTGTACGGGGCACACGATGGCATTGTGACGACGTTTGCGGTCGTTGCAGGGACAGTCGGGGCCGATTTGCCGGGTGGTATTATCCTTGTGCTCGGTATTGCGAATTTGCTCGCGGATGGCTTCTCGATGGGTGCAGGGGCCTATTTGTCGTCCCGATCGTCGGAAGATCAGTACACGAGGTTGCACTCTGAAGAGTTGGATGAAATCGCACGTCATCCTGAGTTAGAACGGGAGGAAATTCGTGAGGCGTATGCTGCGAAGGGTTTTATGGGATCTGATCTCGATCGAGCGGTTGAAATTCTCACCAGTAATACGCATACCTGGGCCGAGACAATGATGCTGGAAGAACACGGACTTATGAGATCGAAAGCATCGGATGCACTCATGCACGGTTCTGCGACGTTTACGGGGTTTGTGTTGTTTGGTGCGGTACCGCTTCTTCCCTATGTATTCGGGATTATTACCATGGAACAGCGGTTCCTTGCTGCAATTATTGCATCTGGAATTGCGCTCTTCCTCGTTGGTATCATGCGCAGCTACGTCACGCGTCAGCGTATTATCCGCGGTATTGGCGAAATTCTCGTGATTGGTACGACGAGTACGGCCATTGCGTACGGTGTGGGTGTGGCGCTTCGTCATCTCGCGGCAGGTGTGTTCTAGGTCTATACTGCGTGCTATGAGCTTCATTCAGCGTTTCTGGGCATGGTACGAGCGATATTACGTTTTCACGCTCGGCGTGACGACGTTTCTTTTTGCGTTACAGGTGGTTCACCTTTGGTGGCTTGCGGCACATGTTATTGCGTTGCGCCTCGTCGGGGAGAGCTATTTCTACACGACGCCGTTTTTTCAGACGGTCGTCATTCTGGTTGATTACACCGAAATCCCCGCCCTCATCTCGACAACGTTCCTCTACCTCTACGAATTGCGTACAAAGTGTAGCTGGAAGGCGCTCCTCTTCATTCTGTTCCTCAATAGTCAGTGGTTGCACCTCTTTTGGATTACAGACGAATTTGTACTCGATACCTTCAAGGGCCGTACAGGCGATACGGTGCTCCCTGCGTGGCTTGCGTGGGTCGCGATTCTCATTGATTACCTCGAACTCCCTGTGATTATCGATACGTTCGTTTTGTTCTGGAAAGAATTACGCAAAGGAAAAGTGGTCGATGCGCTGAAAGTGATTCACGAGAGGGATTAACCGATAA
>CAZLEW010000050.1:2885-7534 GCA_964558635.1 uncultured Candidatus Peribacteria bacterium | reverse complement strand
CGATACGGTGAAATCGGACTTCGATCGCGAGAAGTTGCAAGAGCGCCTCGCGAAGCTCACGGGCGGGGTGGCCGTCATCAAAGTCGGTGCCGCGACGGAAGTCGAACAGAAAGAGAAGCAACACCGCGTGGAAGATGCACTCTCAGCGACGCGCGCCGCCGCTGAAGAAGGCATTGTTCCAGGAGGAGGTACCGCGTACATTCGTGCGTTGGAATCACTGGAAAAGCTACACAAGGCAACGAAGAATAAGGATGAGCAGGTGGGCATCCAGATCGTCATGAACTCGCTCACGTCACCGGCGAAAAACATCGCCGAGAACGCAGGCGTCGCGGGTGATGTGGTGGTCTCGAAGGTTCGCGAAGGCAAAGATGGCTTCGGCTACAACGCCCTCACGGATACCTACGGCGACCTGACGAAGGATATGGTCATCGACCCGAAGAAGGTCACACGCTGCGCGCTCGAGAACGCCGTGTCCGTCGCCGCGATGTTCCTCACCCTCGAAGTGGCCGTTACGGATATCCCGAAGAAGGACGAGCCCGCAATGCCGCCAGGAGGGATGGGAGGCATGGGAGACTACTAAACACGGGAAATGATAGTAAAAAGAGGGGCCGTGTGGCCTCTCTTTTTTATCTCCTGCAAAAAATGCCGTCAGGTCGCCTGAGTAGGCGAATCACTGACGGCGTTGACGATCTTGCAGCAATTCAACACTGGGTGAAATTGCGACGATCCGAATGAGGCGATCGATCCCCGAATGGACCAGGCACGGGACGGGCTTCTTTGGCTTGAGCAGTGCTCGCGGGAGAATCTGAAGGCTCCTGCGGTGAGGCAGATGCAGCACGAACTGTGCTAAGTAGTTGCAAACGCTCCAAATGCAAAGACCAGATCATGAACATGTACTCCAATTTTCAAGGATCAAAGCGTCATCCATGACGTTAACGCTGCAAATCACGCGATCGGCAGTGAGTACACTCTATGTTTCTTTTGCAATATGTCAAGCGCACGTCAAGTATGGTTTGCCGCCCAATCCCCTTTCGGGGACTAGGCGGCGGTGATGATCGGACGCCTGCTAGGCGGCTTCGGACGGTGCTCCAAGCCCTCCTCTCCCCTTTTGAAGTTTATACTTCTCACGAGCGACGACGAACGAGCGAACGCCCGCAACAGTGATGATGCACGAATGCTCCCAACCCGTTTCCGGCCCTTTGTACGCATCCAGGACTGCTTGAGCAATCTCATCCGTTACACATGGAGGGATGACGATGACGTAATGAGGACGGAAGACCCCCATAGGATCATTCCGACGCATCTCGCTCAGCTGTGACCAGATGAATAATGCGAAATACCCCGCAAAACTCTCGATCAGCCTTTCCGTTGATATAGGCTGATCCATCTGTTTCTTAAAATTCTCCAACGCTGAACAATGCAAAACTGGAAGTCGCATCGATCACCCACTTTCTTTGCAAAAGAACTACACCTGACAACCCACACGGTCCTCCGCGTGGCAGGGAGATGCATTATCCCCATCAAATTGCGTACGTCAAATACTATCCAACTTTGTATTTTTGTAGTACAAAGTACACAGTTTCGATCCTGCCCCTTCACTTCACCGAAAGGAAATCCTAATGGCACGCACAGGATTTTGCGTATCTAAAAAAGGAAACGCAGCAATTAATTGGTGTCCAGACACATTCTCCATCACAAACTTGGAAGAAACGAATCTTGTTCATCCACTTAGTGAAGCGCTCACATCCGCTCGGTTCAGCCCCAATGGGGCGTTTGGCGTACTGGGAATGTTTAATGGCATGGTGTACCTCTTTGAAAGAAGCAGCACACCGAAGCTTTCATCGATCAAATTGGACCTAGTAGAGATCCACAGTGTGGATGTCTCAAACCAAGGAACGATGATCATCGCGGGCAAAGATGTGGTTGTTGTTTGCTCGAAACCCAAATTCAACCACACCATTATCGATCCTATAACCACACAGAATGCCTCAGCAGCCGCGATTTCGGCTGACGGAAGCTTCATCGCGTACGGTGACGGTTCCCTTCTCACAATCAGGAAGTTTGATCCGCAAACATTTACATTGGGGGCAGCAATCAAACAATCGTACGCTCATGAAGTTGATGGGACCATCAACTGCCTTCGATTCTCGCAGGGCGGCCCCCTGCTCATGCGCAGGCCGTGTGGATTCGATGTCATCAGAATCGATAACACTTTGTGGAGCACTCAAAGGATAGAGACTGAGGCTAAAATTCGTCACCGTATGCTTCAAGGAGATGAGGGGGAGCAACTCATGGTCCCAAATACAGATAAAGCAACGACCGACATGGTCGTGAGCCCCGATGGGAAAAGCGTTGCGTTCTGGGGCCAATTCTCCATGTTTTTCTGGATTCTTGGAGGTAATGTCGCTTCTGTCGACAACCCTACAGGCCAGTGGAGGTGCGTTGCCGCGGACTTCGATGCGCAAAGTAACCTTCATCCTTTCTTTTCGTAGATCGAAGTTGATCATGGGCCGCCCCGCGGGGCGGCCCTTTTTTTGTCGTTGTTTCTTACTCTAGAGATGTCAGCGACGTGCACTGTGCATCGGCCGCAAATTTCTGCATGACCATCGTCGTACCATTGAAATTGAATATCCTACTCGTGACAGTATCAAGCGATGTCATACCACCGTACGGGAGTGACACATTTGAGTAGATGACAGATGCATCGGGCGTTTGCAGCATGGAACCAACCGACACGCGTGTCTCAGATTCAACCGATGACCCTACAAGTGCCTGTGGATGGAAGAGGAGAAGCTCGTCTTCATACGAGTAGAGCTGTGCGCCTGGTCGTGTACGCGTCGCAACGATGTAACCGTTTGGAAGAACCTTCAGAAGCTTGGTTCCGTACTTGAAATTACCAGTGAGCGTCATACTGCCTTCGTACGCCAACGTTGAGGTATTCACGCGCATAAGGGAGACGTTACTTTTCGTATCTGTGAGAATGTACAGAGTGTTCCCTTGAGGAGAGATAAGTAACTGCACAAGTCGGTCCGCTGGTAGATCCACAGTCCTCGATACGCCAGTCGATGGAATGTACTCGACAATGTGTGCAGGATTCCACTGAGTATTCACGAACATTCCTACAATGAAACCCGGCTGCTTACGACGCTCGACAAGGTAGACGATACGATCATTCTCGACCTGAACGAGGCTTGATAGAGCAAGATCCGACGTGCTCAGTGTCACTGTTTTTTTCACGGTAAACGTTTCTGTATCAATGAACAGAAGTGACGGAGGACCATATTCAGCAACTTTCACTGTCGGAACTGCTTTCTTTTTTAGAATGGGCATAACAAGTGCCACAAGTGTTTTACCATCGGGAGAAAGCTTCATCTGTGCTGACTGAAATCGCACGATTCCTGTCGATAGAACTGCATCGATCGTTCGTAGATCCGCACTGTATCGAACGATCTTTGACTCTTCGAGCGTCATCGCTTCAGGAATGGCACTATCCTCTACCTCGACATTGGCAACCGAGAAGTCCGCAATAACACCGAAGACTGCCGTCGCATCTTTATTCGAAATAAATGAGCTGTGTGACGGCTTTCGAGTCACACGAACCTGCGGATCAATCGCTGGACTCCCAAATACGTCCTTGCGGACAACGTCCTTATCGAAGGTGACAGTGTGCAACTGGCGAAGTGTCTCTGCATCGCGAATATCGATTGTTTGATAGCGATTTCCTTCATCTTGATACATGAAGTAGGAACGATTCGTTCGTTCGTCAGTATTGAGTACTGATTGACGTCGTACTTGATTGTAGGAGGCTGCACTCGTCACAGAGATGATATCTGCTACAGCGTCGCTATCATTATCCTTCGTATCGATACACGATAGATCCTGCACAGTGATCGTTTTACACAGAGACGTGCATGTATCCGTTTCCACCGTATTTGCGTCATCACACTGCTCTGAACCGTTTACGATTCCGTCACCGCAACGAGGACCGACAACAACGACGCTCGAGCAGGTACGAGTACAATACTGACACGACGCACCATACCAAGGATTACAAACATTACCATTCGCATATGCTGTATCACACTGCTCTGATCCGTTCACAACACCGTCGCCGCAATACCCACCTTGCCACGTTTGATTGTAACAATATTCATTACATGTCTGACAGTGTCCACCGTATGGGGCAGTACATCGTTCTTGACCATTCTTTGAGCCATGATCGCAGTGCTCTCCGCTTTGTACGATACCGTCACCACAGCGAGGGGCGGGTGCAGATGATACGGGCGTAGCGCTCGAAGAAGATGAAATTGAACTGCTGCTGAAATTCTCGACGTAGACGCGGATGCACGATGCGTTGCAGTACACACACGAAGAACCTGCGGGGGCCATACAGGGCTGGTCGTTCATTGCACCGCTATCACACTGCTCTCCATTGTTCACGATAGCGTCACCACAGCGAGGAGCAGGGATGGATGATACGGACGAGACGGATGAACTACTGATGAAATTTTCCACAAGCACGCGGATACACGATGCGTTGCAGTACACACACGAAGAGCCTGCAGGGGCCATACACGGCTGGTCGTTCATTGCTCCGCTATCACACTGCTCTCCATTGTTCACGATAGCGTCACCACAGCGAGGAGCAG
>CAZLEW010000050.1:1173-2785 GCA_964558635.1 uncultured Candidatus Peribacteria bacterium | reverse complement strand
GAGCGGATGATACGGGCGAGATACTCGAAGAAGATGATACGACAGATGAGGATGAACTACTGATAACAGGAGGAGCTACGGGTGTAATCCGTACGGCATCTGCAATCACCATTGTGCGATTCGTCGAAAGCTCCACAAGAAGTGTTGTTGTCGTCGTTGTGAATGTTCCACCGTTCTTCCAGCGGATGGATTGAAAGTAATTCTGATTTGATAAGCGTTGATCAACAGTGAAAGATCCAATGGGGGCTACACCATCACTCACAGCGTACGAATACAGAGGTGACACCATCGACCAACGCGTCTGTGATACATCGACCGAGTACGTCCCTGGTGCAACGGTAAACTTCCACGTCGCTTTACCAGATGACGAGAATGTGAATCCATCGAGGTATGCAGCGCCCCGCATTTTTCCCTTCATCCATTTACCAGTCGTTGTGAATGATCCAAGGGTATTTGAATCATCGACAATCACCTGTTGAGCAGGTGGAAGCGATGTCATCTGCGCCTTGAGCCAAAAAACCCCGACAGGGAGAATAGCTACAAGAGTCAACGCTGATAAAACAACAGACGATGTAAATTTTTTCATAGAAGTTTGTGTGTGAATATCGTGAATATTATAGTTTACTTTGCACGTTTTGGCAATGCATTGATGAATTTTTCGAAGAAATCTTCAGAGAACGGCATCATGCAGCTATCATACAAACATGCATCATGGCACCTACATCGTCCTCGAGGGTCCCGACGGCGGCGGGTCGACCACCCATGCCCGACTGCTCTGTGAAACGTTGAGAAGCGACGGATTCGACATCGTCCAAACGGCAGAGCCCACGACAGGGCCGATAGGCATGACCATTCGCGAACAGCTACGTGGCAAAGGCATTCCGCCAGACGCACTCCAAATGCTCTACTCAGCCGATCGCGCATGGCACATGGCAACAGTCGTTCGCCCTGCGCTCGAAGCAGGAACAACAGTCATCGGCGAACGATGCCACCTCTCGACGCTTGTGTACGGCGAAGCACTCGGGCTCGATGTTCCCTGGCTCGAACGGATGAACGAGCACTTCATCCAGCCTGATCTCTTGCTCGTCCTCATGCCGCCATTCGAGGTGTGTGCAGAGCGCCTCGGGATTCGAGACCGAGACCTCCTCGAAGCCGATAGCATCCAACGAAGGGTGCACGAAGCGTACGAGCACTTCATGCGCGCACATCCAGAATGGATCCTGATCGATACGTCTGGCGACATGAACCTCGTTGCAGAACAGATCGCCACAACGGTGAAGACCTTTCTTTCGAACCGTTCATCCCTGCTACACTCGCCTCATGTTCGCTAAACTCCTGTCTGGCAAAACGCACGCCGATGCTCTGCTTGCATCGATTGTTCATGATGCGCAGGCCCTCGCACCAACACTGACAATCATTCAAATTGGTGACGATACTGCGAGCACGACGTACATCACGAAGAAAATCGAAGCGGCACACAAGGTCGGAATCAACGCAACGCACGAGAAGCTTGCATCGGACATCTCACTCGATCAGCTTCGTGCAACAATCAACGAGCTCAATGTACGTAAAACCGTAACGGGCTACATCATCCAGCTTCCACTCCCGAGCC
>CAZLEW010000050.1:0-1160 GCA_964558635.1 uncultured Candidatus Peribacteria bacterium | reverse complement strand
TGATGGAGTCACCGCCCAAAACTTTGGGAACATGGCATTACGGGGCGGCGCAGAATTCCTCCCTCCTGCAACCGCTGCAGGGGTGGTACGGCTATTAGAGGCAGAACATATCACGATCGCTGGCAAGCATGCCGTTATCGTTGGGCGCAGTAATCTCGTCGGCAAACCCCTCGCACTCATGTTCCTCAATCGCGATGCGACGGTCACGATCTGTCACAGTAAAACGGCGAACCTCGCTGCTATCACGCGCAGTGCGGATATCCTCGTGAGTGCAGTAGGGAAACCGGGACTCATCACGGCGGATATGGTGAAAGACGGCGCCGTCGTCATCGATATCGGCACCACGCAGAGGGACGGCAAACTCATCGGCGACGTTGATTTCGAAGCCGTTTCACACAAGGCATCGGCAATTACGCCCGTGCCGGGTGGCGTGGGCCCCCTCACGGTCGCATGCCTCTTAAAAAACGTGATCGATGCGGCAAAGAACGAAAAAACACCGTCCTAATGTGCAAGGCGTCGAGCAATCTCAATATCTGCCTCAAGTGCATCTCGAGCGTTTTCAAACATACGAGCCACTTGTGCACGAGTGCCATTAATTGCTTTGTCACACCCATTAAAATTACCCCCCAGCAATGCTAACGATTTTTCTTGCTCATGAAGACGTCGTGTATATAGATCACCGACATGTACAAATCCACGCGCTTGACGATTAAATTTCTCCTGCAAATCATGTTCACTCTTATGTGACAGTCGTGCAGTGCCTCTCTGCACTAATTCGAAAACAATGCACTTCGAACAATCCGCTGTACATCGAACAACCCCACCTGACTGATCAGGTGTGCCATCGATACTGGTACGGGGTTTCGGAGGATCACCAGACTGATCTACAATTTCTTCCTTCGATGCAATACTCATAGGATTCTCCCATGCTCTCGCTCCTCTGCCTCTCCGTCAAGCGTGTGCAGACTACTTTTCATCCCCCCTCCATTGATCATACAATCGCTGATCCTGACCATTCGCTCAGAGTCACTCCCCTCTTCTTGAACACATAATTTATACATTAATGTGCGCCACTCCCCATGCTCGAAGTGCTTGTAGAACATCTTCGATGTCTCCGTCCATGATCCCGGGAAGGTTATGAAAATTCTCACCAATACGAT
>CAZLEW010000049.1:0-7577 GCA_964558635.1 uncultured Candidatus Peribacteria bacterium | reverse complement strand
TACTTCTTCTGGCCCATCTTCTGGTTCCTGGTCGCGGGGGCTGGTTACATAGTTGATTCTGGCGTGTGGCCAGCGCTGTGGGCGTGGTTTATCGCCGATCCCGTTGCGCGCGTGTGGTTCTTCGTGGGGGCGTATGGCACGTGGAAACTCATTGCCCGGTGGGTGCGGTTTTCGTATGAGGTGTGGAGCAGTAAGAAGCTCGTCTCGATGCAGGTGCTTCTGCCGCGTAGTGACAGCAAGGCCGACCAAGAGAAGCGCACCGAGAAGGATTTTAAGGAGAAGGTCGCAATGATGGAGCAGCTGTACCGCGCGCTCTGGGAGGTGAAGAGCCTCACGTTCTGGCAGTCGGTGCATTTCTGGATGTTTCGACATCTCACGATTAGTTTCGAAATGTTTGTAGAAGCAGGGGAACTCGCATTTTATGTGCTCTGTGACCCAAACCTCGTTTCGATCGTTGAAAAGCAAATTACGTCCTTTTACCCCGAGGCAGAAGTGTTGCCGCGGCCAACGCCGGAACTCTGGAAAAAGGGAACGTCGCTCGTGGGGTATCACATGGCACTGCAACGGAAGTTCTGGTTCCCGATCCGCATGTACGAGCAAATGCAGGATGATCCGCTGAATGACCTTACAAACGTCTTGAGTAAACTTGCGCCAGAAGATACAGCAACGATTCAAGTGATCGTAAGGCCGTCGTTCAGTAATAAGTGGGGAAAATCTGCGAAGCGTTTCGCCTCGGCGCAGTTCAAGGGGAAGAAAGATCGCTGGGTCTCGCGTATTCCAATACTTTCAACCTTGGTTCAGGTGATTGGTGGTATTGCCGGCGGTGCGGATGACAAATCGTTCGCTCCCGGTGCATCGACGGGTGATAGTTTCGTTCGCATGATCCAGCCGGAAGAAGAACTGTATAAGCAGATGGGGGAGAAGGCTGGCATGAGCTGGTTCCATTGTGCTGTGCGCATCATGGCGACGAGTTCAACGCAGGCACGTGCGTTGGATATCACGAATAACCTCCAGGTCGCGTTCAACGTCTTCCGCAGTCTCTACGGCAATTCATTCGTGAACCGTCGCATGTTCGTCGATTTCTTCCCGCTCTCGTGGAACGCGCCACTCATCCATTGGCTGTGGAAGCATCGCATCAATGGCTTTTACCACAAGCAGGCATTGCTGGTTGAAAAGGAACTCGCAGGCCTCTTCCACTTCCCAGACAGTCGCTACAACAAAATTCCGATTTTGAAGTGGATCCCGTACAAGGTGCTCCCACCACCACCGAATGCGCCACAGGACGGTATCATCGTTGGGATCAATCGGCACCGTGGTGTCGAGACGAAGATTCGTTTCCGCGATGCAGATCGCACGCGTCATCAATACCTCATTGGTAAATCTGGTTGTGGTAAATCATCGCTCCTCAGTTGGCAGGTTCGTCAGGATATTAGCTCTGGCGCTGGTGTGTGCGTGGTGGATCCTCACGGCGATTTGATTGAAGACGTCCTTGCGTACATCCCAAAGGAGCGTGCGAAAGATGTCGTCTTGTTTGATCCTGCAGATACAGAACGCCCAATGGGGTTAAACCTCCTCGAAGCCAAGACCGATGAACAGAAAGACCGCGCGTCGCTCGATGCGATGGAGATTTTTATTAAACTCTTCGGGAATGAAATTTTCGGGCCACGTATCCAGCACTACTTCCGCAACGGATGTTTGACGTTGATGGATGACGAAGATGAAGGCGCGACGCTGATCGATGTGCCTCGTATGTTCGTGGATGACGAATTCCAGCGTTACAAGGTGAGTAAGTGCAAAAACCTTGTGGTTCGCAGTTTCTGGGAGCATGAAATTGCAAAGACGGGTGCGCGCGAAAAAGAGGAAATGATCCCGTACTTCTCGGCGAAGTTCGGTCCGTTCATCACAAACTCGACGATGCGCAACATCATCGGGCAACCCAAAAGCGCCTTTGATATCCGGCAGATTATGGACGAGGGCAAGATCCTCCTCGTGAACTTAAGCAAAGGAAAGATCGGCGACGTGAATGCCCAGTTACTTGGTCTCGTATTCGTGAACAAGGTGAATATGGCGGCACTCTCGCGCGCAGAGGTGCCACAAGACCAGCGAAAACGCTTCTACTTGTACGTCGACGAATTCCAAAATTTCATCACTGATGCGTTTGCGACGATCCTCTCTGAGGCACGCAAGTATGAACTCGCACTGATTATGGCTCACCAGTACATCGGTCAGTTGACGGGGAAGACCGGTGCATACGAGCAATCATCGAGTAAAATTCGCGATGCAGTCTTCGGGAACGTGGGAACAATTATGAGTTTTAAGATCGGTGCGGAAGATGCCGAGTATATGGCGAAGGAAATGGCGCCCGTGCTCAGCGAGCAGGATGTGATCGGTATTCCAAACTTTCACTGTTACTCGAAATTGAACATCAACAATACGACGAGCAGACCGTTTAGTATGGCGACCATCTGGGATGAGACGGGGAAGAATCCGAAGCTCGCCGCGCTCATCAAGGAGTACAGCCGCATGAAGTATGGGCGGAAGAAAATCTTTGTTGATCAGGAAATTGAAGATCGTATTGGAATCATCCGCGGATAATACGATTATTTCTTCTTTGTCTTCTTCGTGATATCGCGGTCTCGGTAAAGCTGCGGGAGCATCATGACGGGCTTCCAGTTTTTCTTCAGTTCGGCGATCGTCGTGCCACTCTGGTACTTGCCTCCGGCGGCGTAATCTTTGCCGGCGATGGGACCCGTCTCAAAGAAGATAATCTGCGCGATGCGACGCCCGACCACGAGCGGGATGTAGTCGCGGTTGGACGTATTTTGAATTTCCATCGTCCAGCGGTTGACGTACCCAACATCGCCCCAACCGGCGCACTTGCAGACAGAGATGAAACTGCGACCCATCGACGATCGTGCTTTCATCATCGTCGTGATGTGCTCGCGTCCACCGATAAACTCGTTCGTGTGCGCGAGGATCGTCTCGCCCGGCGCCATGAGAATGATCTGATCATCGGGGGAAATACCTTCCCAGTCGAATGCATACTGCTTCAAGATCTCGCTCGCTTTTTCTGCTTTCTTCGCTTTCGTCCCCCAAACACGGTCTAAGTGCGTCTTGCTGTAAATATTGAAGACGTTTTCGAAGTGCTTGGGGTGTTGCTCTGCAAAAAAGTACTCGCCGAGAGTCACGTCGTAGCTCGAGGTTGCAAGGTTCTCGCGATCAAACGGTTCGATCACAATGGATCCTTCTGTTCGTGCAGCGAGAATACTTTTATCAGAGAGCGCCATAACACGAGTGTACCGATCGCTTCTACGTGGTGCAATTCAGTAGATGCACATTGAAGAGCACTTTGCTAGACTACTCGCGCCTTCCCCTGCACTCCCATGACATCGATGAAGCAAATGAAAGATATGTTCAAACTTCAGCGCGAAGCGAAGCGTATTAAAAAAGAACTGAAGAACGTGCATGTCGAGGCGCAAGCTGAGGGTGTACTGGTCATTGTTTCTGCCGAGATGGAAGTCATTGAGGTAACGGTTGATCCGTCGACACCGATTGCAAAAGTGGGTCTGCTCTTTAAAGATGCTGCAAATCGCGCGTTCGGAAAGGCGCAGGTTGTTGCAGCAGAGCGTATGCAGAGCGTGATGGGGCAGATGGGTCTTGGTGCGGGGGGTGCGGAGTAATGGTACGATGTGCTCTCATGCAGTTTGAACGACGCACATTCGAGCATCCTACAAAGCAACGGCCCGTTCGGCGACGTGTGATTGCATTCGTTGTGTTTGTGTGTGTTCTTCTATGGTGGTGGTATCGATCGTCGCTTGGCGCGGTTGATCCGTCGTCTGAGGTTCGTATTCCGTTGACAGTGCCTTCTGGTGCACATCTTGGAACGATTGCAACGGATTTAGAAGAGAAAGACGTGATCCATTCGTCGCTTGTCTTTACGATTCATGCGCGGCTTGCTCGCAAAGATCGTCTCGTTCGGGCAGGGATGTATGTCCTTCAGCCATCAATGTCTGTCGATGAAATTCTCACTGTCCTCACAGGCGGGGCACAGGGCGAGGTAAGTGTGACAATCCCTGAAGGGTTCACCGTGGCGGATATCGATACCCTCATGGCAAAGAAAGGGTTTACAGCAACAGGAGCCATTATCGAATGCGCAGCGCAGTGTGATTTTTCTGCATTCAGTTTTCTTCCTGATGTATCAGGAGGTGGGCGAGGGGGAAGCATTGAGGGGTATCTGTATCCCGATACATATTTTATCGGCGGAGAGGGGAGTGATCCCCATGCATTTCTCTCGCGCTTACTGACGACGTTTGAGAAGAAGGTTGTACAAGGATTATCTGGTGAAATTGCTGCAAGCGGAACATCGCTGGAGGAAATAGTTATCATGGCATCGTTGATTGAAAAAGAAGCAGCGAACGATCAAGAGCGTCCGATGATCGCAGGGATCCTCTGGAAGCGCCTCGACATCGGGATGATCCTCGGGGTCGATGCTGCCGTGCGTTACGCCGTCGGGAAGACGACCGAGCCCCTCACGAGTGCGGATCTGCAGAGTGATTCCCCGTATAATATTCGGACGAGAAAGGGTCTGCCCCCTGGCCCTATTGCGAACCCAGGGCTCGCGAGCATCCGCGCCGCGTTGAAGCCCGAAGCGAGCCCGTACTTCTACTACCTGCACGGCACGGACGGGCAGATCCGCTACGCAGTTACGAATGACGAACATAATTCCAATAAAGCGAAGTATTTGCGTTAAAACATGGCAGAACTCACGTGTGGGTACAGGGCTTTATGTAGCGTAGAAGCTCGTTTCGTGGTACAATAAAGAGAAAGACCCATACACTCAACCACTATGGTCATCCCTGAAGGAAACAAGCATTACCACCGGCTGAAGATTGGCGTGATGGGATCGGCGTCTGGTCCCCAGACGGAAGACCCAATTGCGCGGACGAAAGCACAAACACTTGGCACAGAGATCGGTCGGCGAGGTCATATCTTTATTAATGGTGCGTGCCCAGGACTCCCGAACGATGCACTCCTCGCCGCGCAAGCAGCGGGTGGTTTCACCGTTGGTGTTTCACCAGCATTCTCTGAATATCAGCACGTGCATTCGTATCTTTCACCGCATGATCACGACTTTATCATTTATACGGGTCTTGGGTTTATGGAGCGCGATGTCATTAATATCCGTTCGTCTGATGGCGTGATCATTATCGGGGGAGGAATCGGCACCCTGAACGAATTCACAATCGCATACGATGAAGGTCGCCCGATTGGTATCATCACAAATTCTGGCGGGATCAGTAATAGTATCCCGCACATTGTGCAGGAACTGTGTCAGCGTGAATTGCCGCCGAATATTGTATTTGATGATGATCCCGTAGCGCTACTCGATAAACTCGAGATCGCA
The DNA here is from genome assembly GCA_964558635.1 of uncultured Candidatus Peribacteria bacterium. Classification (GTDB taxonomy): domain Bacteria; phylum Patescibacteriota; class Gracilibacteria; order Peribacterales; family Peribacteraceae; genus DALYDP01. The sequence continues at coordinate 2,173 of CAZLEW010000049.1, read as the reverse complement.
ATTCGCGCCTTTCCATTGCCAGTCAGTGAAGACGAACGCGTAACGAAACATGGCAGACCTGGATAATTATTCTTCTGTCGATTCTGCCTTTGTGGTCCAGCGCATGGGTGTGCCTTCGAATGCAAATGTTGAGCGCAGGCTATTTTCGAGGAACCGGAGATCCGATGGCCGAATGGCGGAAGGGCGCTTACTGAAGAGAACGAACGTCGGTGGAATATCTTTCGCTTGCGTGACGAATTTACAGCGAGAAACCATGCCGGGTGCTTTTTGAGCGAGATTGCTAAACCAGCGCAACAGTTCCCTCGTAGGGATCCGGCGTGCTCTGTTGCGCGCCACGCTCTCGAGGAGGGTGAAGAGCCGTGGGAGGTTCACGCGGGTTGTTGCAGAGGTGAAAAATATCGGTGCATACAGGCAAAACCGTAGCTGAATGCGGATTTCTTCTTCTCGCTCGAGGCGCTCTTCGACCGAGAGGAGATCAGCTTTATTCACGAGAATCACGAGACCTTTGCCCGCTTCGATCGCCATTGCTGCGATGCGCTGCTCTTGCTTACTCGTGAGCGCAGATGCATCAAGTACGAGGACGACAACATCGCTATCTTCCATTGCTTGGATACTCTTGAGGCTGCTGATGGTATCGATATGCCCTTCGGTCTTCGATTTGCGACGGAGTCCCGCCGTATCGACGAAGACGTACTCTTTGCCTTCGTGACGGATGATCGAGTCGGAGCTATCACGTGTTGTGCCAGGGATATCCGAAACGATGCGCGATGAGAGATCGCGTTGTGCATCGCTGAGGAGTGCATTCACCAGTGAGCTCTTGCCCACGTTTGGTTTGCCGATGACTGCAATGCGCGGAGGGCGATCGCCGTCCTGTTCGACTACTTTGCTAAAGTGCAACTTCTTCAGTTGCGCTTGAATACGGTCTTCGAGTTCGTCGGTATTGATGCGATGTGCGGCACTGACACCGATGACGTCATCACCAAGGTTGAGCTCATACGCTTTTGTGAGATGCTCTTCGGTTGTTTTCCAGTCGTCGCACTTCGTGAGGACGACGATCACCGGAACGTGGCGTTTGCGCTTACGACGAAGGACATCCGCCACGACGAAGTCGCTCGCAGTGAGTTCTTCCATGCCGTTGACCGTGAAGAGGATGAGGTCAGCGGATTCGAGTGCGATGGTGGATTGCGATGCGACGTCGTGCTCGAGATCGTGGTCTTCTGAACCGCCGCCGATGCCACCTGTATCAAGGAGGAGGTAATCAACATCGTCGCCAAGGACCCGAAACGACACGTGGTCGCGGGTTGTTCCAGCGATGTCTGTGACGATGGCACGGCGTTTGCCAATCAAGCGGTTGAAGAGCGTCGACTTGCCTGTATTCGGCCTCCCAATGATTGCAACAGTAGGTAATTTCGCCATACTTGCAGGAAGTATAGCGGACGAGTGGCTTGCCTGCCTGATTTTCTCTGTGTTTTGCCCAATTGTCGCTATAGTGTCATCCGTATGTCTGAACATGCCTATCATCCGTCGGCTGCAGAAGCAAAATGGCGTGCAAAATGGGAAGCGGCAGGTACGTATACGATTGATCTTTCAAAGGCGAAACAGCCGTTTTACAACCTCGTGATGTTTCCGTATCCCTCGGGCGATAAGCTGCACGTGGGTCATTGGTATAATTACGCACCAGCCGATAGCTTTGGCCGGTATATGCGCATGAAGGGGTACAATGTGTTTGAGCCGATGGGGTTCGACGCGTTCGGGCTCCCTGCAGAGAACTACGCCATCAAGACGGGTGTTCCCCCCGCTGTATCGATTCAACAGAACGTTGAAAATATGATTGAGCAGCTCAAAAAATTGGGCTGTATGTACGATTGGTCAAAAACTGTTACGACAACGGATCCTGAATACTACCGTTGGACGCAGTGGTTATTCCTACAAATGCTCAAGCATGATATTGCGGAGCGTCGACTTGCGAACGTGAACTGGTGCCCGAAGGATCAAACGGTGCTCGCGAGAGAGCAGTGCCAGGACGGCAAGTGTGAACGCTGCGGCACGGAAGTGATCCAGAAGCCGCTGACACAGTGGTTCTGGAAGATTACGAAGTACGCCGAGAAGCTGCTTAAGAACCTCGACGGCCTCGACTGGCCCGAGTCGATCAAGATCCAGCAGCGCGAGTGGA
>CAZLEW010000048.1:0-7642 GCA_964558635.1 uncultured Candidatus Peribacteria bacterium | reverse complement strand
TGGGTGCGGATGGGTACTCTGGAAGGAAGGGTATTTCGGGGGTGAAGCGCGACGAGAACAGTGGTAACTTTCCATATAGGTCGAAAGAAGATGCTATGCTTCCCTTCGATGAAACTACCGAGATTTCGTTCCGTCGGCATGCTCACCGCAATCGTCGCAACGAGCATCGTTCTACCTTCAGCATTTTCGTCTCTTGAAAGTGCCCTCACTCCGCACTTTGATCCGGTTGCTTTCGGTTTGCCAATCACAGCACACGAAGTCGTAAGCAAGCGCACCGAAAAAGCCGTGACGTTCGAGATTAGCCCAGGGAAGTTTGCCTCGGTTTCTGCAGGCGAACGCTTGGCATCACTCTCGTGTGATCGAGCGACACTCTCGACGCTATGCAGGATCGTGACTCACGTTCGTAGGTTTGTACCCTCTGCGTTTGCGACGTCTGCGGGCCCGAATAGTCCGGGAACCGCAGTAGAAGATGCAAGTTATGGCACACTGATTTGGACAAATCCAAGTGATGTCACATCATCCAATAATACATATGCGACAGCGTCACGTACTTTAGGTCCAGTCGCTACGCGATACATCAAAACAACAGCATATGGTTTCGCTATCACAGCCGGGGCAACAATTGATGGAATCGTCGTTGAGTATGAGAGAAGTTGTTCAGCCGATGCGGTAGATGACTATTGTATAGATTCCGTCATCAAATTAGTGAAAGGTGGCACAGTGCAAGGAGACAACAAAGCTAATATCGTAACAAATTGGTCAACAAGTGAAGGATACTTTACGTATGGAGGTGCCTCCGATCTTTGGGGGTTGACATTTACTGCTGCAGAAATCAATGCATCAGATTTTGGCTCTGTTCTCAGTTGTACAATAAGAGGGCAAGCCTGATACATCTTCATTATGTTTCTGACTTCATTCATCAACGGCCTCATGCGCACACTTTTACTCTCAGTTCTTGTCATTTTTTTCTACATACCAGAACAGGCGTTTGCCGCTGGCGCATCCGTCGACCATGCCCGTATCACTGTGTATTACACCGAAGCCGTAGCCGCCGCTGCCCCATTCTTCTCGTGGTGGTCCCTCCCGCTCATGCTCGCCGGGTGCGGATGGGTGCTGTGGAAAGAGGGGTATTTCGGGAATGAACCGCAGCAAGCACATTGATGATCATGAAAAAAAATCTCCGTCATCGGCGTTCGTTCTCACTCTGCCCTCTGCAGAAAACACTGATCATGCGCTTTGGTCTCTCATATGGCATGTTCCTTGCTGTGTTTTTTTCCGTGCAGTCTGGATGGTTCAGTCGTCTCCTTGGTAGTTCATTCGTTGGTCCCATAGGGTTCGATCTCTTTCCACTCATTCTACCGCCGTTGGGGATCGCATTCTTTCTCTTTGTCGAACGAAAAAGTCTCCGCTCCCTACGGTCACTCTCGTGGCCAAGTGCGACTGGCTTCATGGCGCGCTGTGGGTTGTTGCTCTTGATTGCCGGACTCGCAACGTGGATCACACACCCGACACCAGCGCGTTGGACCATCATGGATACGTTCATGAATACGTACGACCCGATGGCAGAACCATTCGTTGCGACGGGGCTGTATGCGTCACTGTTTTTGCCGCTCTTCCCGTTGCTCATACTCTTCTTGCCGATGGTGTTTTTACGACGGCACATCGCAGCGTTCTTCATCGGTTTCTTCCTCCTCTTTTTCTACATCTTCGTCCATCCGCTCGAGGCGTTCTACCACGTAGCCACGGGATCAGCACTTCTCCGTTTGGTCGGAAGCATTCTCCAGATGTTGCCAGGCGAAACGGTGCTTTCACCAGACCGATGGGAAGTGACGTATCGTGGATTCTCGGTTGTTCTTGGCCCGCTTTGTTCTGGCTTTACCGCGATGGCGCTCTTCGTGGCGATCTTTAGCGTGCTCTGGTGGCAGTTATCCAAGCACGGTGGGATCTATCACAGTCGCGCGGTGCTCGCGCTCGTTGCGGGGCTTATCGTGTTCTTCTTCATCAACATTCTCCGCATCGTGCTTATCATGGTCATCGGATCATTCTCACACGTGCTGGGGATGTTGCTCTTTCATGGTGCCGCTGGGTCGCTCTTCTTCTTCCTGGTGATTCTGTTCATGATTCGTATCGTTGTGCCACTCCTTCGCCACGGTGGGCATGGTGGGATACGTACATAATTTGGTATAGTTTATATGGTTTGGAGTAAGATTTCGGGATGTCTCCCGAGGGGGAGGTAGAGGCGATGCCATGAAATACTTGTCTCCGGTTTCGGGAGGTGTACTATCGTATACCTATGAGTACTAACTTCACCCCCTTCGAAGGCTTCAATATTCGTCGTCAGTATGATGATGAGAAAGAACTCTGGTATTTTTCCGTGACGGATATCATCCAAGCACTTATACAACAGAGAGATTTTCAAGCAGCCCGAAAGTATTGGAACAAGCTTAAAGAGCGGTTAAAGAACGAAGGAAGCGAGTCGGTGACAAAATGTCACCAACTGAAACTGGAGGCTGCCGATGGCAAAAAATATCTGACCGATGTAGCAGATACTGAGACGGTTTTGCGTCTTATTCAATCGGTGCCAAGTCCTAAAGCTGAGCCGATGAAGTTATGGCTCGCAAAAGTAGGTCATGAGCGGATGCAAGAAATAGCAGACCCCGCGCGCTCACATAAGTGAAGCGGAATTGATCTTTACAGCACTTGCTGAGCTTTCTACACGCGAGATTGCAGAAAGCACGAAAGCGACTGGTCTATCTAAAAATGCCGATGCAGGTAAAAAGGGAGGTGCTATTGCGAAGAAAGCACGGAGAGAACTCGAAGAAAAAACAGGGAAAAAAGTTGTCAATGAGGGAAATTATCTCATTTCAAAACAACCCTTATCTCTTCCTAAAGAAGTCACACTTTCACCACGCCAAAATGATGTAGTAGAGTAAAACCTCTCAGTAGCCCGTGATGGTATCCGTATCGCAGTGCTCGGGATCCTCGATGCATTTATCCAGTGCCGTTGTGCGCTCTGCGCGCTTCGTGGCGAATTTGACCGTTGCGTCGAAGGTCTCTTTGCTTACGGTAGAGATCGTAGAGCCGAAGACGGGCACGTAGCTCGTGGCGTACTCTAGCCCCTTGCCTAGGTACACCGCGCCATGGAGGACTTTCGCTTTCCCGGCATCGATCTTCCCTTCCGCAAGGAGTTTGTTGATATCGTCGATCTTCTTGGCAACTTCTTTCGCTTCGTTATAGACCTTCTGCAACTTTTCGATCTGTTCATTGATCTTCGCGTACTGCTCCGATGCTTTATCGGCTTTCTCCTTCATCCATTTCAGATTGTCGATGCCGCGCATGAGATCTTTCCCGCCTTTCTCCTCCAAGTACTTCATCCCGCGTTCCGCCATCGCATCCTTGTATTTTTCAATATCATCCCCATACAGATCTTCGAAGGTTTCATCGGCAAAGCCTGTTGCACCTTCTTTGATTTGATCCATGAGCGTGTTTGCGTATTCATCAAGGCGCTTGCTCGTCTCCTGTTGATCTTTGATTTCCTCCATTTTCTTCAGTTGTTCGTTCATGCTCATGTTCGGATTCTTCGAACGGAAATCGACGAACAACTTCGATATCTCGGATTTCACATCTTCATCGTCGACGTCACCCATGATTTCCTCTCGCTGAGTCTTGAAGTACTGACCAGAGACGCCCGGAGGCGCAAACTCGAAGAGATCTTTCTCTTTCTTCTTCAGATCTGCCAAGCGTTTCTGTGCATCGGCGTCATCCGGATCCTTGCCGGCCGCCTTTTTTGCCTCCTCAAGTTCATCTGAAATTTCCTTCAATTTGTCAGTGGTAATGCTCGTACCCACCTGACTCTTGCACGATGAAAAGTCCCCACCCTTGAGCCTCCTGCACCCATCGGGGTCACCGTTTTTTATGGCGATCCCGAGAATGCACTCTTCTTGCGTGTACGACATCGGCCCCCCGCGAATCTTCTTGCATACGTCATAGTTGTCGGTGTTCTGTGCGATCTGCAAGTAGCACTTGTCGCGTGGGGGGTTGCTTCCCGTAAATCCTTCACCCTTGATGTTCTCACATGCATCGCTCTGTCCCGATTGCACGGCGCCCGCCTGGTAGCAGTGGTCGGAATCTGGCACAAAATCGCAGAGCACGCCCATAAGCTCGCCAAGGCAACCACTGAGGAGCAGCGAGGATGACAGCGTGAAGAAGAGAAGAAGCATGCGGGGCATGCGGAAGGGGGGAATGATTTACGTGTTTTTGCGTGGGACGAGGAGGGGAAGAGAGATGATGAGTGTGAACGCGACGGCAATGAGAGAGCTCCACCAGAGCGGAACGCCGACGAAATCGATCGCTGCACGCCCGAACGGCGTGAACCGTGGCTCGCGGTACGCCAGTTGAAAACCAAAAATGATCCATGGTGCAAGGCCGAGGAGCACGACGATCGGATGGAGTAGTTGCACCGAGCGTAGGCGGATCACGCGGCGGATGCTGTTGAGGATGAGCATCGTGAGCAACGCCAGGAGCCCACCTACTGGCCCCGCTGCCCAGCCAGCAATACGAAATGCCCTCAGGATTTGTTCATTGCCAACGTCTGCTCCGGTGGGTTGCAGTACGGCGAATACCCCGGCACATCCCAGTGCGAGCACAAGTGCAGTGCACAAGGGGAACCATGCAGAAGAGAGGAAGCGTCGCATGACAAGAATCATGCTCCCCCTGTAGAAAGGGAAAAGCAAGATGAGAGAGGGGGATGCTCGCTGCGCTTTTTCCGCGCTGGTAATTGTTGACGTTTTTGGTTAATAGTGCATAATTTTAGTACAGTATGAGCATTGTCGATACGTCCATTCCTGGCAGACACGATCCCATCACTCTTGATTTGGTAGCTCAGACGCCAGCCGAGCGTGCCGTTCAAGTGCTGCGTGTGGCCGGATTTCCTGAACCATTACTCGCAGAGAGTAGAGAACTCCTCACGGATGTAGCGTCAGTGAGCGACGGGGTGAAGATGCTCCTCACACGGGTCTTTCAGGGTTCTCCGTACGCGCAAGAGACAGTGCTGGACCGTTTGTGTCCAGAGCAAGGGTTCGTGAGGTCTACCGAGTCTTCTGAGCCTCATGTGATTGCGGGTTTCCCTATCGTGCGAAAATTGGGTGCCGGGGCGAGCGCGGGTGTGTACCTTTCGCAAGGTCCTTCCGTCATAAAAATACAAGAAGGATCGGATAAGACCGTTCGAGGTTGGCGAAGGCGTTTCGCGAATGAGATTGAGATCATGAGGGAGATCGCTTCTAAGCCAATTGTCACGGAAGGTTTTGTGCCGAAGATCCTCGATCATGGAGAGGTGCAGAACCGTCTATGGTATCGCATGAGCCGCGTGAACGGATACCCACTCGATGCACTGTTGGCGCAGGCGGGTAAGCCGCTGAGCGCTGCGCTCGTGGATCACATGGCACTGCAGTTGTCGCAGACGATTCATGCGTTGCATGAGGCAGGGGTGCTGCATCGCGATATTAAATTAGCCAATGTCCTGCTCGATGCGCAGGGGCGCTTGGTGGTGACGGACTTTGGTACGGCATTCAATATGAACGGGGGAGGTGACGGGTTAACACGTGCAGGGGGGATTGTTGGAACACCCGATTATATGAACTTGCCTGGTTATTTGAATCAAGGAGCACTATCTGTTGATGATGTTCAAAATGCCGCAGGAGAAGATCACTTGCCCCAGCGTGACACGTATGCTTTGGGTGTGTTGCTGTATCAGTTGTACTTCGGTGCGTCTTTGTACAATTTGAGCATAAGAGGCTACGCCCCGCGACCGGATCCGGCACTCTTCCGTGATCGTGAACTGGGTGGTTTTCTGAGAAGGATGACGGATATCAATCCGAACAATCGCCCGTCGACTGCGGAGATGATTTCCTTTTTTCAGCGGCGCGTACAGGTGCCTGACGGCCAAGAGAAGAGCCGTTTCTTACGCATGCCAAGTGTCTCAGAGGAGGGTACGGATGATCGCTATGCACCACGATTCAAGGATCCCGCTGATCAGTTTGCCGCCCTCAGTGCGCAGTATTCGCAAGCATCCGCCGTTGTTGAAGGTGAGCGTCTGAAGGATACGGTAGTTTTGTTGAATACCGCTGACGTAGTAGAGCAGCAGCGAAGAAGGTCCCGTCGCCGGTTCTTGTTATGGGCTGGGGTTGCGACGGCATCCGTAGCCGCAGGGCTGCCATTGTTCCGGCCATCGAACAAACCGGCGGATCCGATGGAAGATGTGCGTCGTTCACCTCCTAAGGCACCCACACCACCGCGTATCATCCGACTTGAGGATGGTGGAGCGCTGCGCATTTCGCCGTCCGAAGATGGCGTAGGCGGGGACATTCACCTCTCTACGGGTATGGAGCGAGAACTCACGCTCTCCGCTACATCGGGTCTGCATGTGTATCGCGGTGATGCGTGGGTTGGGTCGTTGCACTTTCCCACGTCTGCCGATGTGCAGCGCGCGTTCGGACTCTCGGATCAGGCAGTGAAGGAGCTCTACTTACTGGAACCCGTTGCTTTTTCCTATTTTTCCGAACCCGAAGCCATGACCTACCTGCCTGGTATCGGCGTGTTCTTCCGTCAACCCGATGGGACAACGAAACCCTTTCGCGCTTCCGACAGCGATGCGCTGCGCACGATTGGGATACTATGGAATGGCTCCGTGCGTGATACGCTCGTTGACCCCGATGGGCGACGCTTCTGGATGGGGTTCGACACTGATAGTGAAGTGACGCATGAGCTGGGAGCAATGTTTCATTCGCCAGATTCGGTCCAGCCAGACGAGTGGCGTACGCGTTGGGGAATGCAGTTGCAAGCTTTCCAGCAGCAGATTGAAGGTCTGGTGCCGTCTGCACCGCTCTCATCTGCTTCTCATTGATTCAGTTTCAACAACCATGACCTGCGATACTTCTGCCTAACGAATACGGAGGGTATTTTCTTTGTGCTCGGGGATTCAGTCTGTGACTGCGGCTTCAGTGTTGGTGCAGTGATTGTGGCCTCGGATTCTTGTTCTCTGTTGAACATGGAGCGTTTTTTGAGGGTAGGCAGCGGTGCGGCAAAGTGCAGCATCTTGTTCCTGATGCTCGATTTAGAAGAACTCGCCCGTGATGACATGAGCGGTGTACGTGCTGCGGGCACAGTGAATGATTCACCAGCCCCCGTCACACAGTTTTCCGTGTCGGCACAGTCGATCTTGCCATCAATATCATTGTCGAGATAATCATTGCACCCGGGTTTTTGGGCGCATTGCGGTATTGGCGCAGATGATCCTTCGAGGCGTCCCTGCTGACAGTCTTGATCCTGCATATCCATTTTTCCGTCAGCGTCGTTGTCCATGATATCGTGACAGTTATTTGACGCTGCAGCAGAGCTTTTCGACGAAGATGACGGAGTGACGTTGGTCGGAGGTGATGATGGTACCGAATTTGCAGAGGAAGACGGAGGTGTCATATTGATCGATGTCGCTGCGGAGGAGCTAGAAGCCTGTGGCGTCATATCGATCGATGCCGCTGCAGAGGAGCTAGAAGCTGGGGGTGTCATCCACTCGTACGTCGAGGAGGAAGCTGTACTCGTTATCGGCGAGATCATTGGCGATGACGAAGCACTGGATATATCCATG
>CAZLEW010000047.1:0-7675 GCA_964558635.1 uncultured Candidatus Peribacteria bacterium | reverse complement strand
GTGTACTCACCTGGTTCAACGTCGAAGTCGTACTCCAACCGGTACGGCGATTGCGGCTTAGTGCTGAGGAGCGTGTCGTCCAAGAAAAACTGCACGTACTTGATACCGCCTTCATCGTCGGTTGCAGAGGCCTCCATGGTGTAGAGCGTTCCACGCGCTAGTTCCTGTGCATTCCGTGGACGAAGCAACATCACACTGGGGCCTCCTGCATCTTTTTTAAAGCGGAAGGTAACGCTATCGGTTGCTTCGTTGTAGTACTCGTCGACCACCGTCAGCGTGAGCACGTGCGTGCCGCCTTCGGCGATTGATTTTGGGACGTGGATGGTCATGCGGGTTGCCGCCGCGCCGCGTTCTGATCCTGCTGGCTTATCGTCAATCGTTGCGCGAATTTCGCGAAGACGCGACCCAACCGTTAGATCGAAGCGAGGTTGGAAGGATGGGTACGGGGCGGTGCTGCCATCATCGGGGAAGTTGATGTCGATTTCAGGCTTCTCCATGCGGCCAGGAGTCATAGCGAGGGTGCACGTTGTTGTAGGAGCGAGCGGCAGAGGGAGGACAGAACCACTGAAGACCCCGGTTGTTTGATCGTAGGTGCCTGCATGTGATGAAAGCCATGCATTCATCGAGGCCTGCCATTGTGGGAAGCGAGCCGCAAGCGGTTCTTTTGGAGCAAAGAAGCTTCGCAGTTCGCGGGCCTCGATGGGGCATTCGTCGGAGGCGAGGAGGCCTGTGACTTTATCAACCTCGAGTTGCACACATGCGGGATCCGCCAGTACGGGCATACGTTCTTGCAGGAAGACGTCGAACGTACGGTATGCGACAGGCGTGCATTCCGTCGGGAGTTCACCCGACAGCGCGGAGATCTGCGGATTGGCGATCCCACTGGGGATGGTGAATGTTGTGGGGAGGTCTTTGATGATTGAGCGGGCATCGGTCATGTAGCTCTTCCAAATGGGCGATGCGATGGTGAGTGATTCCGCCGTTGCTGCAAGGGGCGACGAGTCGGCGTTCCCTGCCCAGACCCCCGTGACAAGCCCAGGGAGAAAGCCCATCGTCCAGAGGTCTGATGGCCGGCGTTCTGTGCAGTTATTCTGTGCGTCGCGCTTGAGACATTTATTACTTGTTCCTGTTTTCGCTGCACTGGCCCCACCAGGGACGCTGAGCACGTTTCGCCAGTAATCCCCAGGGCGAACAGAGGCGTCGTTGAGAATGGATGTAATCTGGTAGGCAATGCGCGGGTCGATCGCTTCTTGCCCTCCAGATTGTGGGGCTTCATAGAGAATGGAACCATCGCGTGTGATGCGCTTGATGCCATGGAGTGGGATCATTGTTCCTCCGTTTGCAATGGTCCCGTAGGCTTGCACCATCTCGATGAGTGGTGTTTCTGCCGCTCCAAGGGCGAGCGGCCAACCGTACTCGAAGTCGGGGTTTGCTTCTTTCGCGTTCAAGCGTGCTTCGAACGGCGTTGGTGCGCCGAGACGTCTCACAAGATCGACGATAGGTTCATCACCACCCGCAAGGAAATACATCTTGATCGCGGGGATATTGCGCGATGAACCGAGGGCGGAACGTGCGCTCATAAGTCCCCGGAACCCACCATCAAAGTTCTGCGGTTCTTCGTTCCCGATCTTCGTTGGGACATCGAAAATCGGTGAAGCGGGTCCTACTCCCGTCTGTTCGAATGCCGTCGCGAAGACAAGAGGTTTGAAGCTTGAACCAGGCTGCCGCGGAACGCGCGCCATATCAATTTTACCGCCAAATTCTTCATCTGCGTACTCCGCATTTCCGACGTAGGCCACGATGTCGCCTGTTTCAGGTACTGCAGATACAAGTGCAATGTTATGAATTCCGTAACTCGATACGGCTGTTTCACGTTGGATGTTCACGGCTTTTTCCGCTGCTTGCTGCAGATTCCAGTCGAGTGTTGTTTCGATTGTGAGCCCCCCTTGATTCAGGAATTCGGTATCTGCCCCACCAAGAAGTTCTTCGGCCTGATCTTTCACCCACAGGACAAAGTGCGGAGCGCGAATACTGTCGCGGGTCGTTGCGAAGACCATGTTTTGTAGTTCGGTCGTTGCGATGCGTTGTTCTTCTTCTGTGATGTACCCTTGGTCGAGCATATTTTGAAGAACCTGATCACTACGACCGCCGACGTAGAATGCCGATGCACCAGAGCCGAACATGCCCCCGAGGAGGCCGACGCGAACATCGTCGATCGTCAGGTCGTCTGCGGAGTCGATGGCACCCGCTTCAATGCGGCGTTGTGTCGTCTCGGTCGGGGTCGTATGTACGTGTGAGCCGTACGGGTTAAAGTAGCTTGGTCGTTGTGGGAGTGAAGCGAGGATGGATGCTTGCGCGAGGGTGAGCCCGCTTGCGGATCGGCCGAAGTAGCGCTTACTCGCCAGTTCAATCCCGTACGCATTTTGCCCAAAGGGAATCCAGTTGAGGTACATCGCGAGTACTTCATCTTTTCTGAATCGATGTTCCAGTTGGCAGCCGAGGATGATTTCTTTCAGTTTTCGGTTGAGGATATTGTCGTTCTGGAGATTCAGCGCGTTGCGTGCAAGTTGGCGCGTGAGGGTTGAGGCTCCTCCTGATGAGCCCATACGGAACACGACACGTGCAAGAGCGATCACATCGAGACAGCCGCGGTCGTAGAATCGTTTGTCTTCGATCGCGACGATTGCGTGTTTCATGTGTTCTGGAATCAATTCGTTTGGAAGGAATTCACGGTCTTCACTGCGAAAGAGGCGATAGAGCTCGATACCATTGCGGTCGACGATTGCAGAGCTATGGTCTGGGATGAGGCTTTGGGGATCATTGATATTTGGCAGCGTGACCCAGAGAAATGCGCTATAAAGCACTCCAAATCCAGCTATTGCCACAGCACCATCTCGCATAAGCCGCTTCCACCCGCGTGTACGTGCCCATACCCTTCCACGATGCACAGAGTGAGTGAATGTGCCAAAAAGCCCGTCTGTACGGCGCCTGGTGGGTAGGCGAACGTTTCTGGCGATAGGAAGATCCTTTGAAGGCATTGAATCGCCATTTTGCAGTGGTTTTGATTCAAAATTCTGTCTCATGGAGAATGGTAGTGTAAGGGTCTATGACGTGAACGCAACGTGCTCTAGAGCAGGAAATATGCTATACTGAATCGATGTTTCTGCTTTTGCTTCATGTTCTCTGCGGCGTAACGCCTGTTTCTGCCCAGCAATTGATTGTGGATATTGGGACGCCGCTGAGTCTTGGGCAAATTACGGGGAATATAGTTAATTTCCTTGCAGCATCGATCGGGTTTCTGACGGTTGCACTCTTTATGGTCGGTGCGCTCATGCTCACCGCATCGGGTTTTCACGAAGAATGGCGAAATAAAGGCAAAGATCTCATGATCAATTCGCTCATTGCGATGGTCATTGTGCTCGGCGCCTATGCCATTTTGCGCACGGTCGCATTCTTTATTCTCGCCTGACCTGTTCGCCGAAGACTGCAGAGCGGCACAGGCGAAAAAGTCCTGTATTCCGTTGCTTGAGGCACATCGTGTTCTACAATAGGGATGAATGAACGCCGATCACCTCTCTGACGAGACCTTACATATGCTTGAGCGCGCCGAGTTCTTAAAGCTGCAAGGCAACTACGCAGAAGCTATTTCGATCTTGGAACAACTTCTGACCGAGGATCCATCAAACGTGCCAGCACTCGAAGAGCTTGCCGATAACGAACTGTCATTGGATCGCCATGCACGTGCAGAGGTAGCTGCCGAGCGAGCAATTGTGTTGGATCAAGGGAGTTACATGGGGCATTACATCATCGGTTTTTTGCGATCGCACGAAAGCAAGTGGGATACTGCACTGATAGAGTTGCGTCTTGCGAATAAATTGAAGCCCAATAATCCTGAAATTCTTCGGTGTCTTGGGTGGGCACTCCTGCGCAGTGGGCGGCAATCCGATGGTGTTGTGACACTTGAACGTGCACTGAATCTTGATAACGACAACGCGTTGACGCTCTGTGATCTGGGGGTTGCATATCTTGAATTACGAAATCTCGCAAAAGCGCGTCTTCTCTTTCAACGAGCGTTAGAATTAGATCCCGAGTGTGATCGGGCGCGCGAGTGTGTGAGAATGGCGGCGCAGCTTGAGGGGCATTCTCGTGTGGTGTAGCACTACAGAGCGAGATCAGAGACGTGCAGAACGAGACAGTGTATACTCTCAGCCATGGAGAATGTGGATAGTATCCCACAGTATCGCAGTACCGTACGGGGGTGGTCTTTCTTACTGAAGACGAAGGGGTGGAAATGGAGTGCGTTCGGCGTTATGACGTCGCTTCTTTTAGTGCAGCTTCTTCTTGGAACGTTCGCTGGATTCCATGTGATCGAACCATCGATCTTCGAGCGAGGAGCAGTCTCGATTGATATAGAATCAGGCACGCTCGATCAACGCGTGCAGGAGTTGTATGCGCATCTTCAATCGTTGCCGACGGTTCTCGATGTGACACTTGTCACGGGTGAACAGCTCCTTGCAGAAGAGCAGACCCGTGATGCATCGCTCGTTGAGTTTCTTGATCGGTATGGTATGGGGAACCCTTTTCTTGATGCATTCGTCGTCGTGCCACGTGACGCTCGCGCCTACGAGGAGCTCCGAATGTTCATTGAACAGGAAAATGATCGTGGTGGTATTGGGGTGACAGCCCTCACAGAGATCACGACGAAGGAACATGCAACCGTTGATTTGATTCATGCCCTTCGGATGATCCGTACGGGTGTTGGTATTCTGACACTCCTCGCGATGGTGACATCACTGTTTTTGGCTTGCAGCGTCCTTGTGCAGCTTGTTTCTTCTCGTCGAAGTGCTATGCAGGCCGAAGTAGTAATGGGTGCACTGCCGCGGCATATCGCATTACCTGTGATTATTGGAGGAAGTATCGTATTAGTAAGTGCGCTGGTAGTGGCAACTGTTTTCGCTGTGAGTGTCGTCTATCTCTTCTTATCATCCCCTGAATCAGCAATTATTAGCAGTTGGCTTTCACACATTCCCTGGGCAGAGCATGCGTATGCTGCATCTGTTATTGTCGGGTGTGAGGCTATGGTGCTCGTCGTACTTTCTTTCATTGCTGGGCTTATTGGCTCGGTCGTTCGTACGTAACCGTGCGTAAGCAATTCACATGGGATGGCATCGTTCTTCGGACGTATAACGTTGGCGAGGCAGACCGTCTCTGTATTATGTTAACGAAGGAACGTGGAAGGATTGCCGCGCGCGCACGTGGTGTTCGGAGGCTTGCGAGTCGTATGGGGTCGCTCTTACTGCCTGGACGTCGCATTACGGTCGACCTCCGTGAGGAGGGCGATCGTAAGACAATCGCCGCCGCGCGCCTGAATGGCGATATTGAGGATCTTTCGAACCCGAAGGTTTTTGCAACGGCGCAGCAGGGGATAGAGCTATTGTTGCTTTTAACAGAAGACGATGAGCCACTTCCTGCGGTGTTTGATTTGCTTTCCCAATTCCTTCATGCGGTCGCTCTTGATCCTGCACGAGCACTACCGCCGTTTCAGCTTCGACTGTTCCATATACTGGGGTTCCTCCCGGAGCATACAGACGATCGACGTTTTGCGGAGCTTACAGACGATGATCAGTCGTATGTGCGCCTGTGCGCTCGGCAGCCAGATTTTATGAAGTTGTGCGAACATGCCGTCTCTCCTGCGATTCATCTTCTCACAGAATCACTTCGCATGCAGCACACAGCGCGTACCCTTCAAAGTGCTGCGGTGTTTTCGTCACTCGCGTGTTAGCGTCGCGTGCGCGGCCGTGTGGGTTTTGTGGGGATCGTAATCCATGATGGTGGTTCATCGATTGATGGGGGTGTTTCGCTTAGGGGATCGATGGACGCTACGCCTACTTCGTAGAAGAGAGGGCGAGCTTGATAGACTGAAATAGTCGTTTCTTCGCGTTCTTGGCCGTCTGGAAGTATGATAGAACGGACCCATGCAGCCGTCATGCCAGGGTGACGGTCTCCGACTTTTCGGCGTTCCCCCGTGGGGAGTTCTGTCGTTTGAATGGTGCGATCGGGAGGGGGAGATGTGCGGCCCCAGATTAGTGGACCGTAGACGCTGCTTTCCCGCGTGTCTTTTGTGCCGTAGTAGATGAAATATGCATGGTCGTTCTCGTCGTGGTGTGTTTGGATGAGCAGCGCACCTGGGCTGTCATTTGTGAACTTCATATCAGGATTAGGGGGGTAGACTGTTGCATCGGTCCCTTGAGGTCCGTAGTAGCTGACTGCGTAGCTATGGTTGATGCGCTGTATAATGGGGAAACCGTATTCCCATACTCCGCGATACGCCGTGGAGCTGACCTGGCAGAGACCGCCGCCGTAATCTGGTTCTGTACGATCACCTTTAATGACGAGTTCTTTGCGGTAGCCCGTTGTGCCATCGACGCGGCCAAGTGTGGCGCCAAACGAGAATGTTTCGCCTTGTGCAATCAGATGTCCATTGAAGCGCGCGAGGCCCGTCGCAATGTTATGTCGCCGATTCACAGGTGAACCAGCGTAGTTCGATTCGCCGACGGTGACGACTTCTGTAATCCCAAGACTGCGAAGCTCTTCTGAATCGACCGTGACGGTTGGAGCAATTTCTGTGACAGGAATTTCTATATCCGCAATACCACGATTGAGTGCGGCAATCGTGAGAGGTACAAGAATATCGAGATTCACTTCGCGACCAGGCAAGCCAACACCGTCAAACGAAATGGAGTCTGTTGTTCCTTTGTGGATCACAACAGCGCCTGCCGGACGGTCGAACCGAGAGCTAATTCTGGCACGGAGCGTCTCGCGGATTGCAGCGTCGGAATATCCTTTTTGTACAACGCGTGCAAACCCCGGGGGTGGGACGGGTGCGGTATCGCCGTCGACGAGCAGGCGTTGGGGTGGGATGATGGGTTTTCCTGCATATGTCCATGCGGTTTCTTCGCGCGTCCACGAGAGGACATCGGATGCGGGCACGGTGAAGAGGAAATGATCAGAGCGGTACAGGAGATCGGTTTGAGCGGCTTCTGTCGCTTGTGGAAGAGAAAAGAGGATTGCCGTTAGCAAGAGGAATACCCAACGCACATGCGGAGTATGAAGGAAAACATATCACGAACAAAGACTCGATACGTTTTTGTGTGAATTCTTACGAATGATTATTTTCTCGATAGGCATCGCCCGGCAGTGGCCGCCGATCAAAGAGGTTTGGGGATTGTTGCACGGGCTTGAGGGGTGGTGAGGGGTTTGGCAATTCATCGAGTGCGCGGTTGACGAGGGCATCGGCGCGGTAGTTATCGTCGCGTGGAATATGCACGAAGACGACATCGGGAAAGTGTGCAGCGTGCTCTTGTACTTCTTCTACTAATGGCTGAAGGGTGGGCATCTTCACTTTGTATTCGCCGTTGACTTGCTTCACCACAAGTTCGCTATCGAGGTGAGCGATGATGCGATTGGGTTGGTATGCACGCGCAAGTTCTAAACCCTTAATGAGGGCGCGATATTCGGCAACATTATTTGTTTCAGTGCCAATCCGTTCGAAATGTTCTTTGAGGACCGTGCCGCTCACGGGATCCTCGAGAATGCAGCCGATTGCTGCGTGGCCTGGATTACCGCGTGATCCTCCATCGCTGAAGATATGGAGCGTGCCACCAATATTCCCTGG
>CAZLEW010000046.1:0-7929 GCA_964558635.1 uncultured Candidatus Peribacteria bacterium | reverse complement strand
ATTCATCGCTTCTATTACACATTTTGTCAGTAGTACACTGACCATCGATACACACTCCTCCGGGGCACTGTCCATTCGTCGAACAGAGACCACTCCCCGCTGGCAAGTCGCTATTCAACGGGCCTTCATCACACATTTCATCATCAATCGTCCCGGGCTTGCGATCCATTCCCGGACCATACGCAACACCATCGCCGCAGTAGTCGAGTTGGCACATCTGGCACGTACCTTGCGCTTGTCCGGCGGCAATCGTGCATGTATCCCTGCCTGTTTCCTCATCGATAAATATATTGCCAGGATCACACTCACACTCTTCACCCCAGGGGTACATCGCATCAATCACACCATCGCCGCACGACGGCGCCATGCAATTCTTACGACATGCTCCCGGCACGGTATCGGAATTTCGCGGTCCGTCATCACACCACTCACCGTAATCCACAATCGAATTACCGCATTTTTCCAATGTACACAGGTTATCACACCCGTCAGCAACGATAAGGTTTCCGTCATCACACGTTTCGTCATCAGCCGTATTGGGTAATGCATCGGCCCCATGTGCTTGCACAATGCCATCGCCACATATCTCTCTCTTACACGTCGGACCGCATCCGTCATTTGCGTTGATATTCCCATCGTCGCATTGTTCATCCGTCGGAACACCCGATGCCTGCACGATGCCGTCACCACACGTCGCAGCCGGACATGACGCAGCATCACACGGAAAAAATGGTGCTGTTGGTGTTCCTACTGCAGCACCTCGACCACACAGATTATTGACGCATCGTGGTACGGTACATCTTTTTACACACGTATTCGATGCTGCATCAAGCCAGCACGCCGGCTTCGACGCATCCCGCGGGCTCATCGCACATTTCATAACCCCCGGACAATCAGCATCAGCAGTACACGCAGCTGGGCACTGAAACTCATCATCGCCGCCACCATCGTCATCGGGGGTGCACACGTAACAACGACCGCTCGTCGTCGTATCGCACCGTGTACCAGCACCCGACCACGAGACACTTTCCCCTTCGGGGCACGTCGCAGTCGCACCGTTACCGCACAACGGATATGCCTCGGGACAATTTACCACAGGATCGTCTGATTCATCGGTATCATCAGCATTGGCACATCCTGGATCCTGCGGAAAGTCAACAAGACCATCACCGTCGTTATCTGCCGAATCCTTACACTTCAGCTCTCCTTCAAGATCATCCTCAGAATTCTGACAGAGTCCGTCATGACGTAGTTCGCTCGCATCACTTGTTGAGACACACCCCGTATCAGCCATATCTCTGCGTCCGTCACCGTCATTATCTCTTCCGTCACCGCACGCCGCCGCCAACCCCTTGCAGTTCACAGTGCTTAGCCAAGAATTATCATTATTCCTTACGAACGACGATCCGTTCCACGTGTACATCTGATGCGTGTCAAACGATGCATAACCGCAACGATTCCCGTATGCCGGAGAACGACAGTCGAATGAATCAACCTGAAGATACCCCGAAAGACGACACACTTGGAGGGCAGTCGAAGCATCGTTGTGAAGCGCCGCACCATCCGGAATTGCACCCCCGACCGCAGCATTCACGATTCGAACAAGTACGAATGGATTGCCCCCACCGAAGCTCTGCGTTGCAGTAGGATCACCACCATCCAGAAGTGCATCAATCTCGCCGTTACCATTATTATCAACACCGTCCGAACATTCGGTACCACCGCTGGCCTGAGCATAATCACGTACCCCGGCATACGCGATCACGCAGAGCATGCCACACAGCGCCGCCTCACATACGCGAGCATTGATTCTGCTACTCAGAGAGTACGCCGATTGCGGAAAGCGAATGTGCATTCTTATGGAAGTAACATGAACGAGCGTGATACTTCTTGAAAGAAGAATTGCGACACGGAAGCACCCAATGTGGAGATAGCCAACGCCTGAGACCAGACAGATGCTGTCGTTGACGACGATGGCAATGAAGCGACGGGGCAAATGTCGACACACTGACCCTCAACACACGCGCCTTCGGGGCAGTCACTATTCACGCTGCAATTAGGAATGCACTGATTGCCGCAGGAATCATTTCCATCTTGATTTCCGTCATCACAGTCTTCCAGAGGTGTGCGAGAAACAGTATTCGAACAGCAGACACTCGTACCGGCAGCACCGCACGCTTTCCCAGCATTTCCGCCACTGCGCGAACACGCGCTTGGGGCCAGACACGAATCGTTCGTCGAACACGTGCTGTCGGCATTATCACTCAGACACTGCTGCAATTCCTTCGTTCGTCGCCACGCGCATGCGCTCCCATTCCACTCACACGTCGCACTGTCGAAGCACGCGACATTCTGCGTGAACGAACAGTCGCGCGGGAGTGCCGTGAAACGCGGAATACACAGCTCCCCCGAGCACCCCGCACGCTCACACTCGTTCCCACGTGTGATGCACGCACTCATATCCTGGTTACATGCCGGAAACTCACAATTCAGCGTGGGATCGCGCTTCACCTCTGTTACAACGCCGTTCGTGCAACACCGCCGCGTATCGGACGCACATCCAGCTGATGGCTGCACCTGCGCTGTGAGTGGCGACGGCGGATAGACGACAGTAACGGGCTGTGATCCGCTCAAGCAATCGCGCAATTCCGTCGTCATTTCCCACGCGCACAAACCGTTCCTGTTCTGACAGTGCCCACCCTGGTAACACTCGTACTCCAGCTTGTAGGAACCGAAATTTTCTGGCGTGACATTCGTGGGGAGACAGAGCTGCTGCGACGTTCCCGTCACCGTGCACCCTGGATCAGCGCGTGTTGGTGTTTTCGGCTCGATCTTACCATTGCCGCAGCTGTTCTTCGGAAGACAGGCAATACACGGAAGCGTACTCGTGAGTGTGCAATCTTTCCCCTCTGCGGCACAGCTCGCCGTGCCGCCGTTGGCGCATTCGCTACCATCACACTGCCCTCCAACTCTCGTAACACACTCTATGCACGGCATCGCATCGATCGTACGACATGTTTTACCCTGCGCCCGACAGAACACATCACCTCCGTTAGTGCAATCATCCTCAGTACACACGCCACCGCCACCACCAAAGTTGCAGTTCGCATTACATCCGACGTCACCGTCGCACTCTTCACCGGGATCCAGCTGACCATTGCCGCAGAGCCCACCTCCTGCACCTCCTCCTTCGCCACAGATCGCAAGAGGACCTGCTACTCCACCACCACCTCCACCACCAGCACCCCCACCACCGCCCCCTCCGCCACCACCGCAATTGCCACCGGTACAACACTTTCCGAATGCACCATTACTACTGAAGAGGCAGTAGTGATTATTCTTTCCGCCGTCGACATTCGGCTGAATACTGCCACCCGGACCACTGTATGCACTCGCACAATCGCCGCGAACCTGGCAGTTGCCACCGTCGGCCGAAAGCTGCTTACACTTCCCTTCGGTCATCCCAGGCGTATTCGGATCATCGCGCCCAGGGAACCATGAGCAGTAGGACCCTTCAGGGCACCCCCCACCGCCATTCTCAAATTCGCCAAGCGGACGCACACAATTATCCCCCCATAGGGCAGCCGTCAACGCACTTCCCCTCACGCGCGCAGCGAATGCCATAGTCGGCGTCAGGGCTTCAATACTGTCTGGCGCATAGGTCGTGTACGGACCACCCGACGATCCTTCGCCTGGCGAACCGCTGCCGGGCGAGTCGTCACCAGATGATGATCCATCTTGAGGATTGGCATTATTCAGGCACGGATTATCTTCACTGTTACGTCCTTTTAAATAGACATTACCCGCACCAACGTTCCCATTCGTGCAATCGCCCGTTTTACATCCATAGTCCCCTGCATCGGCCGCAGCATCTTCCACTGCTTCGGGGTCATCCACGGTATTCGAACACTTCGCAAGCAAACATGTATCCAAACACCCCGAACGAGAAAGGACCGCAATCGTCGCTGGATTCTCTATAGGATACGACGCACCAGCTATACCCATTGGAACGTTGTCCGGAACCCTATCTTGCTTCGCAAAGACATCACCGTCATCACATTGCTCGCCAAGCCAGGGCTGAAGCCACTCGTCGCCGCACCGCGGAATCATACAATCAGCAGTGCAAGTCTCTCCAGAGAACTCCGCAGAGAAATCCGGAGATTTACCATTCCTAGCAGCACCAAGATCGCACTCTTCGTCATCATCATTCCCTTCAAGGCCATCCAGACCTGCCCCCTGTATCACACCATCGCCACAAGTGGTGGCAGAAGATGAGGAGGAGGAATCAGATGAAGATGACGAATCAGATGAGGATGATGAATCAGAGGAAGAACTAGAAGATGAGGAATCAGAGGAATCTGATGAGGAAGAGTTAGAAGAAGAATTGGATGAAGAGGAGGAAGGACTTGAAGATGTAGGATCAGACCTTGGCGTTGAAGTAGGCGTCGAGGTAGGAGTCGAGGTAGGAGTCGAGGTAGGAGTCGAGGTAGGAGTCGAGGTAGGAGTAGATGTTGGAGTCGAGGTAGGAGTAGATGTTGGAGTAGATGTTGGAGTCGAGGTAGGAGTAGATGTTGGAGTCGAGGTAGGCGTAGATGTTGGAGTCGAGGTAGGCGTAGACGTAGGAGTCGAGGTAGGCGTAGACGTAGGAGTCGAGGTAGGAGTAGATGTTGGAGTCGAGGTAGGCGTAGACGTAGGAGTCGAGGTAGGCGTGGAGGTTGGCGTTGAAGTTGGCGTCGAGGTTGGCGTAGACGTAGGAGTTGAAGTTGGAGTTGAAGTTGGCGTTGAAGTAGGCGTGGAGGTTGGCGTCGAGGTTGGCGTAGACGTAGGAGTTGAAGTAGGCGTGGAGGTTGGCGTTGAAGTTGGCGTGGAGGTTGGCGTAGACGTAGGAGTTGAAGTAGGCGTCGACGTAGGAGTTGAAGTAGGCGTCGACGTAGGAGTAGATGTTGGAGTCGAAGTTGGCGTTGAAGTAGGCGTCGAGGTAGGAGTCGAAGTTGGCGTAGACGTAGGAGTGGAGGATCCGAATGTAGGCGTAGAAGTAGATGCCGAAAGAGACATAGATACCGATGTGATCGCAAGCGACGATGGATTGATGGTACTCGATTCACTGACGCTAGACGGACCAGAACACTGAGGATCATACGGTGTTACCGTTGGCAAAATGGTCGTCACAGTTACTGAACAGGTTGAAGTATTATCACCTGTAGGAACATCGACGAGATAAAAGTACACACCAACAGCACCAGCAGCACTACCAGTGACGCGAAACTCAGAATCGACAAACACTGCGGTCGTCGTGCTGCAGTTCTGAACAGCCTGCGCACATCCCGATAAATAGACTGCACATGCTGAAGTCACCTCAAAACCGCACGAGCGAGGACACCAAGTTCCGTCTGAAAACGACCATGTTGGAAGGGGTGCCCCTGGCATAAAAATAACTTGGGGAGCAACAATATCACCAACTTGAGGTACACCCGACGGTGTAACGAAGGGGGTCGTCACTATCTGTGTCGTTATCATGGGTGCATCCACCATTCCATCACCATCGTTATCAATACCATCAGAACACTCAGATACTGGCATTGAATAGATCTGCGCCAAGAACGAGCGCACATCATGCAGAGCAATATACGCAGACGACCCGAGTAAGATCGCAAGCGAGAGTACGCCGATAGTGAATGGTGGAGCGGAAAGACGCACGACAAGGAGATACTACCACGAGCAAAGCATACAATGCTGCAAAACAGCAATGGTCACTGACGCCACTTTACTGCAGATCAACATTCGATACCTTCGTGCCGCGCAGGCATGTGAACGTGAAGGTTTGCGTGCATCGCTTTTGCTCGCATTGCAAGCGGCGTCATCTGCGCTGTTTCGCCATGTACAAGGATAAGTGTCTGCAGACCTAACATCGGCGCGAGGAATGCATCGAGATCCTGCTTATCGGCATGGCCAGAATAGGCGTCGATGTACACGATTTCCGCTTTCTTTGGTACAAATTCATCAAAGATCTTCACTTCGGTTATTGCGGGATCCACGATCCTGGCGCCGGGCGTATCTTTGGCCATAAAGCCAACCGCCAGCACGGTGTTGCGCGCATCATGCAACTCATTTTTCAAGTGATGACGAATGCGACCCGCTTCGCACATACCAGATCCCGCCATGATCACCATCGGGCCTGGCTTGCCGTTGAGGTCCTTACTCTCCTCCGGCGAATCGGTATACCGCACGAGCGAAAACTGAAATGGGTTATGAGCGCGCGAGAGGAAATCGTGGAACATTTCCGCATCAAAACACTCTGGGTGTTTCTGAAAGATCTGCGTCACCTTCGAGGCGAGTGGCGAATCGATCACAATCGGCACAGCGGGAATCTTCTTTTCATCCCACAGTAAGTGCATGTCGTACACGAGTTGCTGCGTGCGCTCGAGCGAGAATGCGGGGATCAAGACCTTACCGCCGCGTTCAGCCGTCCGAAGGATCACCTCTTGCAGCTTCTCTTTCGATTTTGTGATATCACCATGCAGGCGGTCTCCGTACGTTGATTCACAAATTAAGACCTCGACTGGAGGCATCGTGGCCGGGTCACGAATAATCGGGAGGGTCGATCGACCAAGATCCCCCGTGAAGCCGATACGACGTGTCTTCCCATGCTCTTCGGCTTCGATAATAACCATTGCCGCACCAAGCACGTGACCTGCCTCGATAAACTGCGCACGGATACCAGGCAACACCTGGAACCACTCGTTGTAATTCTTCCCTTGAAAGAGCTCCATGCAATCTGCAGCGTCCTTCTGTGTGTAGAGCGGCCCATCAAACGGCATCATCGATTTACTCAAATGCTTCCGATGAAATTCTTCGTCTTTCTCTTGG
Source organism: uncultured Candidatus Peribacteria bacterium (assembly GCA_964558635.1). Taxonomy (GTDB): domain Bacteria; phylum Patescibacteriota; class Gracilibacteria; order Peribacterales; family Peribacteraceae; genus DALYDP01. Next base: position 1,062 of record CAZLEW010000046.1, on the reverse strand, counting down.
ATGTATCCACCATCGGCGAGCATCACTTCTGCCAGGTCTTTCGTGGCGTAGGTACAGTGAATGGGCCCGCGATATCCCTTTTTCCAGAGCACCGGCACACGACCGACGTGGTCCATATGTGCATGGCTCAGGATCATCGCATCGATATCCTTCGCGGCATCGAACGCGAACGTCGCATTCTTCTCCGCTGACTCCTGTCGCTTCCCCTGGAAGAGACCGCAATCGAGGAGAATGCGCTTTCCAGCAATCTGCAATTCATGACAGGAGCCTGTCACTTCCTGCGCGGCACCATGGGGGATGATCTTCATATGTGTGAGAATAATGAATTCAGAAGTATGAATGAGGAACAATACGTAATTTTCTTCATTATTCTTTATTCCTAATTCATTCTGATTATAGCCCAATAGACGCCAAAAGTTGAGCCTTTTCTTTGGGGGTGAGGGGGCGCATCTCACCGGATCGCAAGGTCGGATCCGTCAATGTCGTGATACGTATCCGCTTCAGACGGATCACTTCTGACCCTACTTTCGATGCCATACGGCGAATCTGGCGATTTCGACCTTCTGTGAGAGCGATCCGAAACACGTTCATTGCGATACGCTCGATAATCGCCGGTTTCGTCTTGCTTCCATCAATCATCACGCCCGTACGCATCTTCTCGAGCGAGCTTTCATGAATTTTTTCCTTTGTCTCCACTTCGTACTCCTTCTCGTGCTCAAACTTCGGATGGGTGAGGCGGTAGCTCATCGGACCGTCATTCGTAAGGAGGATCAACCCCTCGCTCTCTTTATCGAGCCGACCCACGGGGTAGAGCTTCCCGCGCTGCGCTTCTGGCAAAAGATCCCGAATCGTCGGCGCTTCTGGCGTTCCAGGCACATTCGTACTCTCGACGCCCACGGGCTTATAAAGCACGTAGTACTGCATCTCTGCGCGTTCTTCCATCACTTTGCCATCGACCTCGATCGTATCGATTTCGGGATCTGCCTTCTGGCCAAGAATGGCCTTCTTGCCGTTCACCATCACCAAACCCGCAAGGATGTACTCCTCCGCCTTGCGGCGACT
>CAZLEW010000045.1:1081-7997 GCA_964558635.1 uncultured Candidatus Peribacteria bacterium | reverse complement strand
AGCTCCGGACTTATAAACCGGCGGTCGGTGGTTCAACTCCCCCCTGGCCCACCATTACAAACCTTCATCTCTCCACACATACCTATACACCCTCGCAACGCCCCAAAGCGGTATCTGAATAACTGATTCAGTATCAGGCTTCATATTAGGCACGCGAAATGCATGGGTGATGACGCGTGCTCCCTCTTTGAGTTCAGTATCAAACTTTGGCTTCAGTCTCTTCATTGATTCCGTCGAAAGATACGTGAAAATGACGTCTGCATCCGAAAGATCGTGCGTCATGAAATCCCCAAGGACCATGCGGACATTTTTTCGATAGTGCAACAAACGAAGTTTGCTGAGAATCCACACCCCAAGCGCACCTTCGTACCCAGTTGCGCGGATCCCTGGCTCGCGTGCGATCGCTGCCTTAAGGACTCTGCCATCCCCTGCCCCGAGATCGTAGACTCTATCCCCTGGCTTTAGTGCTGCCATCGTGATCATGGCATCGATGACGGGTTTCGGCGTTGGGACGTACGGCACCATCCATCGCAGTTGCATGAAGAGCGTGATGATCACGAGCACGATTCCTGCGCTGATGACGAGCAGGATGCACCACGCGCTGAGTTGTAGGACGAAATCCATTCCTACGACGCGTGCTCTAACACAAACGCCTCCGCCTCTTTCTTCGTTGTGATACTCTTTCGCACTTGTGCATCGTGCAAGGCAGCAAGGATGCGTCCGACGGTTTCACCGGGTCGAATACCGAGGATCTCCATCACTTTTTGACCAGAAATGAGCGGTTTCGGTGGGCGAGGGTGACTATCAAGAAATGCATCATAGTTTCGAACGATATCATCGTAGAAGCCGAAATCCGATGGCGAAGTTCCGGCGATATCAAGCCAAAAAATGCAGAGGAGCTCTGAAAACCATGGGTGGAAGTACCAGTGAGCTTTTCGCTCATCCGAGAGGTCTGCAAACGTCCCCATTGTCATATGATGCCGTATGAGCCAGTCAATTTTTTCGATACGGTTCTTGGAAACCTGCCAACGCCGAAGAATCGCAGCAGCGAGATCGGCTGAGACTGATGCATGGTGATCGAAACGAATGCGTTCTTTCAACTCAAACGTCTCTGCTTTGCCAATGTCATGAAAGAGCGTTGCGAGTCGCACGTCGGCCGTGTCATCTGGTCGAAACGCATCGACGCAGGCAAGGAGGTGATTCCATACGTCGCCTTCGTGGTGATAATCAGCCGGTTGCGCAATACCCTTGCAGATGTACAGCTCTGGCACCATCTGCTTCAGCATGCCAAGCTCCCACAGATCTTCGAGTGCACGGGATGGACAGGTGCCACGCAACATCTTCTCTACCTCTTCACACTGCCTGGAGCCAGAGAGGCTTGTGACGAGCGTTGCGTTCTCCCCGAGGGCGGCGAATGTGCTCGGGTGGTACTGTCCGTCGATGGACGCACGGAGCCGCACCGCTCGAAGCATTCGAAGCGCATCATGGCGAATGCGCTCGGTCGGATCGCCGATGAATCGAACAAGTCTTTCGTGGAGATCAGACAACCCATGTGTCGGATCATACGTTTCACGCAAAATTGGATGGTAATAGATTGCATTGATCGTGAAATCACGACGTATGACATCTTTTTCACGCGTTGAAAAAGTCACAGATGTTGGGTGGCGAGCGTTCGATGACTCCCCTTCTTCGCGGAACGTCGTGAGTTCAAAAACATACTTCCCCCGCTTCACACGCATGCTGCCAAGACTTTGCGGATCGATCGTGGCGTCATGAAAGAGGGTGGAAATCTGCTCTGGCGTCGCGGATGTCGCGATATCGATGTCTTTGGGTATCGTACCGAGAGCAAGATCGCGAATGCCTCCTCCGACCCACCATGTGTCGTACCGTGCATCAAAGAGAGCTTCGACAACGGCATATGAGGCCTCGCCGTAGGGTGTCGAGAGAAACAGATTGATGGAATCCTGTCGAAGATCCATAGGAAGAGATGTAGAATGCAGAAGCAGAATACAGAATACTTCATACGATCACTATGGTACGATTTGCATGCCCCGGTACTCCACGCTCAACCCCTGGTTCGGGTGGCACGCTTGCGGGCTTGAAACAGGCGCAGGCACTGGGGATTCATGCAATGGAAATCGAGTGGGTGCAGAGTGTGCCAAAAAATATGCTCCATGTAGCAGAGGTTGGTGAGGTTGCACGGCAATGTGATATTGCTCTCACGGTGCATGCGCCGTACTTCGTGAATCTGAATTCACAGGAAGAGGAGAAAATCATTGCGAGTGAACAACGTATTCTTGATGCACTCTCTATGGCTCAAGTGTGTGGAGCTGTCTCGGTGTGTGTGCACGCTGCGTTTAACCAAGGAAAAGATTCGACGCATGTGACAGATAACGTCCTCCGGGCAACCGAGCGCATCTTGAAGCACAAATCGTCGCACTTTCCTGATGTGAATCTTGCCTACGAAACGATGGGAAAGCATACGCAATGGGGCACGCTCGACGAAGTCTGCACCGTCTGTCGCACATTTGATCTGTACCCCTGTATCGATGTTGCCCATATGCACGCACGGGCCAATGGAGCCATGAACACCGAGTCAGAATGGGAGGAACTCTTCGATCGCTATGCGGCAGCCCTCGGGACTGATGCCCTCAGGAGAATGCATCTGCATTTTTCTGGCATTGCGTATGGCGAAAAGGGTGAGAAACACCACCTAACATTCGAGGAGAGTGACGCTGATTGGAACGGCTTTCTTCGTGTCCTGAAGCGAAAAAACATTGGGGGAATCCTCGTATGTGAATCCCCTGCCATGGAAGACGATACACTCCTGCTCCAAAGGACATACGAAAAACTCTGATGTACGACGATATTTCTTGGTATACTCATGACATATTTCACCACCTCCTATGAATATTGCTATTAACGGATTCGGTCGTATCGGGCGCCAGGCACTTCGCATCATCCGCGACACACACCCCAACGTGAAGGTTGTGCTTATTAATGACCTCACAGACCCTGCAACGCTCGCACACCTCTACACCTTTGACTCTACCTACGGGACCGCCCATGACGATGCTACTGCCGTCGAAGGAGGGATGAAGATCGGTTCAGATACTATTCGCATCACTGCCATCAAGAATCCTGCAGAGCTCCCGCACAAAGAAATGAAGGTGGATGTCGTCCTTGAGTGCACGGGGGTCTTTACGAATCGCGATGGCGCAGCGCAGCATCTCACTGCCGGTGCACAGAAAGTGATTATCTCTGCCCCATCAAAGGATAAAGTCGATGGCACGTTTTGCTTGGGTGTGAATGAAGAAACGTACGATCCTGCCACCATGCACGTGATCAGCAATGCGTCGTGTACCACCAACTGCCTCGCCCCACTCGCGAAAGTCCTCAACGATGCGTTCGGGATCGAGTCTGGCCTCATGACAACCGTTCACAGCTACACGAATGACCAGAATTTGCTTGATTTACCGCACAAAGATCTCCGCCGTGCGCGCTCTGCCGCAGAAAACATCGTTCCATCGAGCACAGGTGCTGCAAAGGCTATTGGGCTCGTGGTACCAGCGCTGGAGGGCAAGATGCACGGTGTTGCGCTGCGCGTTCCGACCCCAACGGGCTCCATTACCGATCTCACAGTTGTAACGAAGAAGCCAGCAACAGTCGAGGCAATCCTCGCTGCGTACGATGCCTTCGCTGCTCTACATCCTGGTATCTTGCGCGTTGAACGTCGTCCGATCGTTTCGAAAGATATCGTGGGCGACAGTCATAGCTGCATCGTCGATGCCGAACTCACAGAAGTAAAGTCCGCTGGCTCAGGCAGTCTCGTGAAGGCCTTCGGGTGGTATGACAACGAGTGGGGCTACGCGAATCGCTTGGTCGAGCTGGCTGTTTTCGTTGGTGCTAAGCTCTGATCAGCTCAAGTAACCTTTGACGCTCGAACGGGTAACGTGTCCGCTGCTCGTTTCGAGCCGTCCCAGTTCCGACGTGACCTTGTTCCCTGCCCTCGCCGTCGTTTTGTTGGCACCTGCCAACGGTGCCATCGCTTGGTGCACGCGGTACAAAATTGCGGAAGAATCCGTTTCGCTCAAGCCGTCGTCACGTTCCGATCGGATCCACTGCGCCACGTCGATGCCCATGTCAGCAAGCTGTAACAAGTGGTTTTTTCTCACTGCGGACGGAAAACTTTCGATCCCCCGACTGAACCAATCGAGTGCCGCGAGGCGGTCGTCTGTTTTAAGGGCAACGTCCGCGAGTCCGCAATAAATTCCGAAGTACCTTTCGTCTTGGAGATCCGCGTCGTTGCGGGGTAGGGATTCCCTCAAAATCTTTTCGGCGCCCTCCAGGTCACCAGCACGCAACATCTGGAACGCACGCGTCTGCGCGGGCTGCATCGCAGTCCTGTATCGCTTGCGCATGCCCGCTGAAAGGCCTTCGATGCCCTGCGGCCCGAACACGCCTCGGTCGTCCTGTTCCAGGAGGCGAATTTTACGTTCCATGCCGTTATCGGGAAGGGTTTCTCCCATCAGCAAGGTAGTCTGCCAGACTTGTCACCAACAAAAAAGCCCCTTTCGGGGCTCATTCATACGGTTAAAGCCGCTTATTTGTCGTCTTTCTTTCCAGCCTCGGCGGAGCCCGAAGGCGAAGACGGGTCGTCAACCACGCCGGCATTGGATTTTTGCCAAACCCAATGCGACATCATACATCCAATTTTTGAATTTTTCGATGTTCCAAATTTTGTGAAACCTTTTTCACGCAGTTGATCTGCAGCCGTGAGTGAAAATTGTTCGATTTCTTTCGCAGAGTGTTGATTCATATTCGCGCAAAAACGAACTTGAGTCGGATCCTCTGTAGAAATTCTAACCCATGCATCATACCCGATCTTTTCAGCAAACTCTTTCACCTTTGGTAAAGCCTTCAACGCTTGTTCCTCGCTCGTGAACTGAATGACAGTGATTGCTTCTATATTCAAAAGCCTTTCTTCTTTTGATAAACGTGCATTCACTTCTTCCTTTGTGGACAAATTTATTGCAAGTGTTTGCTTGAATTCAGAACGAATTTCTTCCCTTCTCTGTAGAATTTCAGCAGAGGGATTTTCGATAACAATGTTCAAGGTTCCCTCTATGAACTTATCTGTAATTCGCTGTTCGAATTTTTCTATGGACAGTCGTTGAAGCTCTTTTAGTTCGTCCGCCGAACGATTCCCGTTGAATTGTTTCAAAATAGCATCGATATACCTAATTGCTCTTTTCATCATGTGAGCCCGATGACGAGCGCTTTCCCAATTTAGAGACGCGATTTGCAAAAAAGCTTCAACAAATTCTTCGAATGCAGCCGCATTGGAAACTTCATCTTTCGCCGTAAGCCACGCGATCCCGCGCTCGATAAGCATGTAATCGATCTCTTCCAACTGACTTTCAGTATGTATGTTCATTTAATATATTATAACATTTTACTATGAATTTTACAATTTTTAAAAAGGCCCCGATGAGGAGCCTTTTCTATCACTCGATCATTTCCCCTCATCCTTCTCATCGACCACCTCGGCATCCACCACGTCAGGCTCTTTCTTCTCGCCTGCTGCTGCCTGTTCCTTCTGACCGGCTTCATACACGATCTTCCCAATTTCTTGCGCCGCGGTCCCTGCCTCTTGCACCGTTGCCGTGATCTCGCTTGCCGTTGCTGATTCATTTTTGAGTACCACACGCACCGCCTCTAATTTCTCCTCAATCATTTTCTTCGTCTCCGCAGGGATTTTCGCTTCGTGCTCCTTGATCTGCTTCTCCATATTGAACACGAATGCATCCGCAGAGTTGCGCGCATCGATGAGCTCGCGCTTCTTCTTGTCCTCGTCGGCGTGCAGCTCGGCATCTTTCTTCATCTTCTCCACTTCCTCTTTACTGAGGCCCGTCGAGCCTTGAATCGCAATGTGCTGGCTCTTGCCGGTTCCTTTGTCCTTCGCGGTGATGTTCAGGATCCCGTTGCTGTCGATATCGAACGTCACTTCGATTTGCGGCATGCCGCGCGGGGCGGGTGCAACACCATCGAGAATAAAGCGACCGAGAGACTTGTTATCGCTCGCCATCTCGCGCTCCCCTTGCACCACGTGGATCTCGACCGAGGGCTGGTTATCCGCCGCGGTCGAAAATACTTGCGACTTCTGCGTCGGAATCTTCGTATTGCGCTCAATGACCTTCGTTGCAACTCCGCCGAGCGTTTCAAGGCCCAGGCTGAGCGGCGTCACATCGACCAATACAATGTCTTTGTCGATATCTCCCCCAAGGACACCCGCCTGTACCGCGGCGCCAATCGCAACGACTTCGTCAGGGTTCACGCCCTTGTGCGGTTCTTTCCCGAAGAGCTCCTTCACCTTCGCGGTGACTGCAGGCATACGCGTCATACCACCAACAAGGACGACCTCGTGAATATCCGACTTCGAGACCTTCGCGTCTTTCAATGCCTTCATGCAGGGCTCAACTGACCGCTCAACAAGCGCAGCCGTGAGTGCCTCCAGCTTCGCGCGCGAGAGCTTGAGCAGGAGGTGCTTCGGGCCCGATGCATCAGCCGTCACGAATGGTAAGTTAATTTCTGTCTCCGTCTGCGAGCTTAATTCGATCTTCGCCTTCTCCGCCGCTTCACGCAAACGTTGCAATGCGATTTTATCTTTCGAGAGATCAATCCCGCTGTCTTTCTTAAATTCCTCAAGAATCCAATCGACGATTGCCTGATCAAAGTCATCACCGCCGAGGTGTGTGTCGCCATTCGTCGAAAGCACTTCGAAGTGGCCATCCCCCGAAATTTCGAGCACTGTGACATCGAACGTTCCACCGCCAAGATCGTAGACGATAATCTTCTGTTCCTTTTTGCTATCGAGCCCGTATGCGAGCGCGGCAGCGGTCGGCTCGTTGATGAT
>CAZLEW010000045.1:0-1071 GCA_964558635.1 uncultured Candidatus Peribacteria bacterium | reverse complement strand
TTTCGTCGCTTGGCGTTGCGAATCGTCAAAATACGCAGGGACAGTGATAACAGCTTTCGTGACCTTCGATCCGAGGAACGCTTCGGCGTCGGTCTTCAATTTTTGCAACACCTTGGCGCTAATTTCCTGCGGGAGCATATCTTTCCCATTCACCGTAATCACTGCGCGACCTTCTTTCCCGTCTTTCACTTCAAATGGCATCGTTGAGGCTTCTTTTTTTACCTCAGCGTACCGGTGTCCGATGAAGCGTTTGGCAGAGAAAATTGTATTCTTCGGATTCGTGACCGCTTGGCGCTTTGCGGAAACACCCACAAGCACATCTTTATCGGTAAAGGCGACAACGGATGGCGTCGTGCGTGCCCCTTCGCTATTGGGGATCACAACTGGCTCACCGCCTTCGATGACGGATACACACGAGTTCGTCGTCCCGAGATCGATTCCAATAATCTTTGACATAGGTGCGGGGGAAATGCGAATACAGAAAATGATCTTATCACTCACTATTATAGAGTGCTAATTTCAAAAATCAAGTGTTGCATCGTTTCGTAGGAGTTCAAGAGCGCTTTCTGCTTCTATACCTTGTATTGCTGCACGTGCTTCAAGAATGACACGATGTGTTGCCGGAATTTTTCGAAGGTGGTATTTCTTGTTAAGATTGATGCAGATCGCTTTCACAAACTTCATGAACTCAGTCATCATTTCTTTTACATAGACATCGACTGCAGGAATATGTGAAAGCGACAACTCATGCATGGCCATATTGCAGCGTTGCGCATAGCATCTCAGCATTACGCTAATAGTTTTTTGCATAGCAAGCTCATAGCTCAATGTGACAATTAAAAATTCAATTTTGTCGAGACGGTTTTCTGATGCCCGGGCATCGCTTAGATAATGATCGTTGTGTATCAACGCACAACATGCTCGTTCTGCCTCCCGCCCCTGTGTTTGTTCCTGCATTTTCCTCGTAAGTTCGTCCTGCTCAATCACAATACGGTCGTGTATATTTCCAAGGGATAGAAGAGAAGCCGGCATAGCACCAGATTCTAACGTTTTCCGTCAATACTTCAAATA
>CAZLEW010000044.1:6227-8012 GCA_964558635.1 uncultured Candidatus Peribacteria bacterium | reverse complement strand
CCTACGTGAAAGCGGAGGGAATTGTTGAAGGCTATAGCGATGGTACCTATCGTCCCGAAGCCACGATCAACCGCGCTGAGTTCGTAAAGATCCTCATGGGTTCGTTCGAAGACGACGGCCGCATGTGCAAGATCGCGCCGTTCACGGACATCGATCAGACGGCGTGGTACGCCACGTACGCCCACAAGGCGCGTTGCCAGGGTATCGTCGAAGGCTACCCCGATGGCACGTTCAAACCAGCCGCTTCGATCAACTTCGTGGAAGCTGCGAAGATCATCGTGAAGGCAAGATTTGACTTCGAGGTGGTCGAATCGCAATTCGACGCGTGGTATCAGTCGTACGTTGAGCGTCTTTCGAGCGAGCATGCCATTCCGATGACGATTTCGTCCCTTGACCAAAAGATCACCCGTGGCGAAATGGCGGAAATCATCTACCGCATCGATATGAATGTCGCGAACGACAGCATCATGACTAAGCCGTCGCGGACGTACAAAGAACTCCTGGCTGGCCCGGTGCGCGCATACCACAATGCGGCGCAAAAGCTTTCGTTCTCGTACCCAGCGTCGTACCGTGTTGAGACGGACGGTGTGTACTTGGATAATGAAGGATATCCCGATTGGTACCGTATTGAATTGTCGGGCGCAGACGCGCGTGCTGATGGACCGTGGCTGACGGCGGAAGTGAACCCCGACGGTTACGGGCCGATTTTCGTGGACGAGCTCTTCACAATGAAGGAGAATAGCGACGGTTCCGTTAGCATCGTCGAGCGCGAGGCGTTTGAAGGAGAGTATTCGAGCGGTGACGGCATGCGCATCCTGGTGGCTGCCTCTCTCGAGGCGAAAAACGGCAACTACTACTATTGGCGTTTCACGTATCCCGATAGCGGCCCGAACCTCGACAGTGTCTTTTTGGATATCCTTGCGAGCGCGCGGATCGGGAAATAACTATAGACTGACCGTCCATGGAGAAACATTCCATCGTCGGCCACACGCGACAGATTGCGAATCTCGAAACCGATCTTCAGTCGGGCAATGTCTCGCATGCGTATTTGTTTGTCGGGCCAGAGCACGTCGGGAAGTCGACCGTTGCTAGGTGGTTTGCGACGGAGCTGCTGACACGTCATCTGGATGCAGACGGACGCAGTGTTGTAACCGCGCAGATTGATCGGCTTATTCATCCTGATTTTCTGTCACTTGATCAATTGTGGATCGAGGGTCAATCAGAGAATCTCGATGAAATTGCGACATCCTCGAACTTGCAGCAATCACACCGGTGGAAGGCTCCTTCTGCAAAAAGCGACACGATCTCGATCGATGACGTGCGCATGATCCAAGAGCGCATCTACGAAACAGGATCCGGACCGTGGCGTGTGTGTTTCATCCGGGGGATTGATCGCCTACAAGATGCTGCTGCGAACGCGTTTTTAAAAATCCTCGAGGAGCCACCGCCTGGCCGCGTGTTCATCCTGACGTCGTCGAGCGATACCCTCCTTCTACCAACCATTGTCTCTCGCTCGCGCGTACTGCGGTTTGACCGTGTTGCCGACGCTCTCATTGCTCCATTGCTCGCACGTGTACCAGGCGAGGATCATTCGTTCATTCTTCATCTGGCGCAGGGTGCGCCTGGTATGGCAATTGGTCTTGCATCGGATCCAGATCTTCTCCGTGCAGAACGCCTGATGCATAACCAAGCCGTGGCATTCTGGGGGCCGATGTCGACGAGTGAGCGCCTGAAGGCGTTGACGCCTTTGACAGAAAAGGGAATAGGTGCAGAGCGGTTTCTCCT
>CAZLEW010000044.1:5341-6217 GCA_964558635.1 uncultured Candidatus Peribacteria bacterium | reverse complement strand
GTTGCATTTCGCCGTCTGACATCACGCTTGCAGACAAACGCGTACAAACCGCTGATCGTGCAGGAATTTGCACTCGGAATACCCTCAACACGGGGGTAACTCTCCGTTATACTATGACCCCTATGGATATCCGGTATCACATTACGGGTGGCATCCCTCTGCAGGGCGAGGTCACAGTGAGCGGGTCGAAGAATGCGGCACTGCCGATGATCGCCGGTGCTGTGCTTGCGAACGGTGTCACAACGCTCACGAATGTTCCGCGCTTACGCGATACAGAGCTCATGCTTCAGATCCTTGAATTCCTCGGATGCACAACATCCTTCGTCGACGGTACCGTGACAATTGATACGACGAATATGCAGAGCAAGGCGATCCCCGCAGAGTACGTCTCGAAGCTGCGCGGTTCGATTGTACTGCTCGGGCCACTCCTTGCGCGTTTTGGTGTCGTGGAGATGAGCTACCCCGGTGGGTGCGTGCTCGGGAAGCGCCCGGTCGAAGCGCATGTGCTAGCGCTCGAGCAGATGGGTGCCGATAACATGAGCACGCCAGATGTATTGCACTTGCAGGGCACGCTGAAGCCGTCGCACGTGATCCTCCCTGAGTTTTCGGTGACCGCGACGGAGAATGCGCTCTGGGCAGCCGCAACCCTCGAAGGTGAGACGCGCATCGACATTGCCGCAGCCGAGCCCCATGTGCAGGAGTGCGCGCGTATGGCTGCTGCGATGGGGGCAGAGGTGACGGGCATCGGAACGCATACGTTGATCATTCGTGGTACAAAGACATTACGACCGGTGACACACCGTGTACCGTTCGATTACCTTGAGGCAGGGTGCCTCGTCATCGCGGGACTTGTGACACGCGGTCGCTTGCGCATTA
>CAZLEW010000044.1:3185-5331 GCA_964558635.1 uncultured Candidatus Peribacteria bacterium | reverse complement strand
TCTCCAGACGAAAAGCTTCTGTTCGTCGATGGTGAATTGTCTTTTCTCAATGCGTGCAAGGTGCAGACGATGATCTTCCCGGGCTTCCCGACGGATCTGCAGGCGCCGATGGGCGTGCTCATGACGCAAGCCAAGGGGGTATCGCGTATCTTCGAAACGCTCTTCGAAGGGCGCCTCGCCTACTTATATGAGCTCGAGAAAATGGGTGCGCATATCGAAATTCTTAATTCGCATCAATCGTTGATTATTGGTCCTACACCGCTCAAGGGGCGCCTCGTCGCTAGTAACGATATTCGTGCGGGTGCTGCCATGGTACTTGCGGGGCTGTGTGCTGAGGGGCAGACAACAATCACCGATGTGCGATACATCGAGCGAGGGTACGACAAGCTCGACGAAAAACTCCGTTCGCTCGGTGCAAAAATTGAACGGATCGTCATCGATGCTCCTTCCTCCGCTTCTTAAAGCGATACAGGGCTGGTCGCACTCTTTTTCATCCTCTACACTTCGCACATGTTACTTCTTACATCTCTCGGCGGTTCCAGCGTATCACTCAGCGACGGTAAGACGACCGTTGTCGCGTTTCCGAAGAAGCCCGTCACAAACGCGGTCAACTTGCTCTCTCAGCCAGAGGAAGACCCCAAGGGCACGGCCATTTCGTGGCCAGGAGAGTATGATATCGGCGGTATTGCCATTCGCGGTATTGGGCAGCAAGAAGGGCAGCATGTGTCGTATACCATGCTCATCGACGATGTCCGTGTTGCGTTACCATCGTCCCCTCTTGAAGACTGGAGCCAGGCCGATATCGAACACCTTGGCGATGTCCACATCCTCGTTCTTCCTGCAGAAAGCCCTAAATTGGCGCAATCACTGATCGAAGAAATTGACCCACGCATGATCGTGATTGTGGCAGGGAGTGATGGCACGATGCACCCTGATGTCCTCAAGCACGCTGGTGCAACAGGAAAAGAACCCGTTGCAGAGTACAAGTTGAAAGGAGGGTTATCCGTCGAAGGACGCGAGGTGATCGTCCTTGCGGCGTAAGTATCGTGATTATTTTCCCCTCTGCATTGTATGGTCCGCCGCGCTCTCCCCTCTCTCGTATTCCTCTCGCTGTTTCTCGTTGCGTGTATCGGGTCCAAAGAAGCAGCGGTCGTATCGTACGTTGAAAAAGTGCAGTCCATTGGCGAGCGTATGGCAGAAAATGGTACGAAGTTTGAGGTGCTCATGGATACCCAGGAGGATCCGCTCGTATGGAGTGATGAAGAAAAAGCAGAGATATCGAAGACGATTGATGCCTTGGAAGAGCTGCAATCCGAGGCAGCGGCGATGTCGGTTCCAGAGCCTTTCATGGCCATTCACCCCCTCCTCACACAGTCCATTGGCGAGATGGTTGCCGCAGTGACGGTTATTCGGGATATCACGGTCGATCCGACTCTTGCGACCCTTGAACAGGCTCAAGAGATGACCGCCAACGCAGAGAACGGTGAGAAGCTCTCGACGCAGTTCGTTGAGCAGTTAGAGGCGATCTTGAATGCGCAGTATCCAGAGATGATGAAGGAGTGATGCATGGTAAAAAGGGAATCGACGTCATGTCGACTCCCTTCATCGCGTGCCTTCGACTTATCATTTGCCTTCGACGAGATCGTGTTGAACGGCTCTGTTGAACCGTCGGACTAAATATCGCACGAAATCGAATTCGAGATCGTAGAGGACGTGGATGGCCACAGCCGTCCACAATCCGTAGATCAGCGTGGCATGCATCATGACGAATCCGATGATCCACGAGTTTATCATGCCGATCGGTCCCTGGTACTTGTGTCCGTCTCGGAAAGCTGCATTCGTCGCGATCATGCCGAAGATGAACAATTTAGGGTATTCTCCGTAGAGGATGTGTTCGAAGTAGCCGATCGTGGCGAAGTTGATGACCGGAACGACGACCAAATCGTTAAGGGAATACAACGAGTTTGTTATCCAGAAAAAATATCCACAGATGCCTCCGATACATGTGATCATGAGAGATCCTCCTATGTGAAAGCTCACTCCCATGAGTCCGTCTTCTTCTGAACAATTCAGGATTGTTGCAATGCCGCAGAACATGATTGCTACACCAAAGATTGTTCCAAAGCCGATCGAGGTCAGCCAGTCT
>CAZLEW010000044.1:0-3145 GCA_964558635.1 uncultured Candidatus Peribacteria bacterium | reverse complement strand
AGGATCATCGACGTGCAGACGAAGGCAAAGCGAAAACCAAATTCTTCCCAAAGTCCAGCCAGGACACTGGTCAGGGTACCGATCGTGAATAAGGCACGGTCGTGCTTTGTGGAATCTAACGTGATTGCACCGCGGGTGGCCATGCATCCTCCGTAGATAAAAAGGGGCCAGAAGTTTCCAACTTTTTCCCAACTGGTGGCTTGCCAGTACGGGAAATTAAAAAAATCTGGATTCCACCATTCCGTCACGCCCATGATGAGCATGGTCGGGATCAGCATCACGATCGCGTAGAATTGGTTGCCGAGAATGAACGATCTCTCCGCGAGCTCGTTTTCCGCTTCTTGTTCTTCATCTGAGGTGTACTCGTTGTCGGTCGACATGCTTAGGCTCCATATTCTGTATGTGAAGACACACGATGGTTTAAATGATCATTCTAATACATATTTTGATCTAAAATTGATATTTGTCAATATTAGAAAAATGGCTTGTATACATACTAATTATTGATCTCCGTGAACCGTCTCATTGTCTTTCCATCAATTTCTACCATCGCATTCCAATCGTCGATTGGGCGCGTCCATACGGTGCCATCCGATGCGCGGTAGACTACAAGATGCTTCAGTGTCGCTTCTTCGAGCGCATTTGCGATCACCTCGTACTCACCGCCTTTATAGTGCCGAAAGCGCGTTCCAGGTGTGGGGCCAACGTTTTCAATCTGTTGTTGCACCAGGTCTGTATTGCTCATATGCGCAGTGTACACCCACGTTGTGGCCACTTTTCCGTGTTATTTTTCCTTGGTTATTATTTCCTCAGCCCAAAAGATGTCATTCCTTCCGCGAAGGAACATCGATCACTGTTGCTTCATGGTTTGTCGCGCGTAGAAACGTTTCGATGCCTTCATGTGAAATGACGAGCGTCGCCGTGTTCACGAGCGGATGGCACTGAATTGCATCTGCGTTCCAGATTTTTTCATCAATGATCACTTCTACTCTGTTGTGTGTATCAGCCTTCAGACCGAGGAGAGTGACCGATCCTGGTTCGACATGAAGAAGTTCTTGTAACAATTCGGGCGATGCGAAGCTGACGTCTTTTGTCTTCAATAGTTTCCCCAATGCTTTCACATCCACACGTTTTTCATGACCGACAACGACAAGAAAAAATCGACCTTTTTTATCTTTGAGAAAGAGATTTTTTGTATTTGCACCAGGGAGTGTTTGATCAAGTTTCTCGGATTCTTCACATGTAAAGACAGCAGGATGTTCGTACTTTTCGTACGCAATGCCATGCCCCTTCAGAAATTCATAGATGTCTGACATGCGTAGGATTCTACGGTGGTATTCCTTTATTGCGAAGATTTAATCAATATAAACGAAATCTTCTCAAGGCACGTGGTGGGCAGTGAAGATGAAAGAGTATGAGGTGGAGATGAAGGTTTTTCGAGAAAGTGAGTGAGGGATTTCATCGTTAAAAAAACAGGGGCTTATAGGAAGCCCCTGTATAGGTGTTTTTCTGCAATGGATGCTGTGACTAGTTGGTTTTGACCATTGCAGCAGCCGAGAGGCTGAACGCCTCGCCGATGGTGAGCGAGCCGTCTTGAACCTTTGCTTTGGCTTCTTCGCTGAGTCCAGTGCTGTCGTCGAGCAAGACCCGTTCTTCCGTCAGCCCGTGTGTGGCGAGCATTTTAGGAATGGATACTGCCATCTGCTCCATAGCCTTTCCCAGAAATCGATATACTTCTCAAAGCTTAGTCCTTTTCAATTTCTATTCCGTTCAATTCATCATGTTTCACAGTGTAATGCTGCCCGTTTAATCTGATGTCGACATAGAGACCATTGCACATAGTTCCGGTCCATGCAATCTGATCTCCTAGCTTGCAATCGATTTGACATCCCTGCACTGAGTAATCATTAATCCACTTGTCAGAAACTTGGGTTAATTTAGATTCAATCGTAATGCGCCTTGGCGTTACAACCGTATATTCTTGAAATCGCATTACATTCCCAACATCAGTGAATTGAAAATGTTTACGGTCAATATGTTCCATAATATATGCATATTATAAAATTTATATTTTTTTGTCAAGTGGCAAAATATTAACTGCTTCCGATTGAGTTTTATGCAGGGACAAGCGATGAAGAAAATCACTCTGTAAGCTTAGAAACTGTGAAAAATATCATTAGTGCGATTAGTACCACTGTTTTTGCTGTCATAAATTTCTAAAAGTCCTTTATTAAGTTCTTAAAACTTCTAAAGTCCAAAGGTTCAAAAGCTGACCGGGCCCTTCGACAAGCTCAGGGTCATTCGACTCGTGTGTACCAAAACTCAAGAATGGCTCGAGCACCGCAGTGCGAGAACCATGAGCGAAGACCGAAGCGACGAGTCGAATGGTGGCCCCGGCGGGAATCGAACCTGCATTTACCCCTTAGGAGAGGGTCGTTCTATCCATTGAACTACAGGGCCACGCGGCTAGCCTAGCGTGCCGCAGCACAGAGGGGAACGTGTGTGCTACACTACGCACCATGAAGCGCACCCTCCTTGCAGTAATCCTCGTCCTCTTCCCTGTCGTCACATTCGCATTTAATGTCCAGCACGGCGATGATGACTACACCGATAGCGCTCGATTCTCGCTCGCTGAACAGGCAGCAATCAGCCTTCTCACATCCGAAGGGATTGTATCGGGGAATCCCGACGGGTCGTTTGCCGTTCATCGCACGTTAAACCGCGCAGAGTTTTTGAAGATTGCGTTGCTGAGTACGGATGCCACTGTGACAGCATCAGATGCTGCATCGTGTTTCCCTGATGTACCGACTGAGGCATGGTTCAGCCGTTTCGTGTGTTACGCCAAGGTTCAGGGCATCGTCGAGGGGAATCCTGATGGATTGTTTCACCCTGAACGTGCCGTGAATTACGCAGAAGCGCTCAAGATCCTTACGGGTCTTTTTGAGTACGATCTGCCATCGCCGCCAGCGAATGAGCGCTGGACATGGTATCGCGCGTATATCCTTGCAGCCGAGCAACGAGGGACCGCGTTACCAGGAACGACGGATGCTGGTCATGAGTTAGTGCGTGGCGACATGGCGCGGCTTGCAGCTGCGTTCGTTGCAGAATCCGGCGGCGAACTTGAGACCTACCGCGATGCAGAGCG
>CAZLEW010000043.1:0-8118 GCA_964558635.1 uncultured Candidatus Peribacteria bacterium | reverse complement strand
CGTTTCTCAGGTGCAAAAAATGCCTGCCACACGAATTCCAACGGTTCAGCAGAATGTCCCCGTCAGCGATCCCCTTCTTGAAGGGCGTGAGCTCGTCACTGTCTTTCCCGGTTGGGAGTTTCCAATTGGTAAGAGAGTGATTCTGAAGAGGACTCTGCCCTATCCCGAGGCAGACATCACATCCGCCTCGCACGAGGTGGTGGGGATCGCTCGATGAAAAACGGCATGAGTGCCACCGCACTCCTGCCATCAACGCCGTCGTACGAGTCCAGCAATGGATGAGTACGTCGGCGTTTTTTACACCTCCACAAACAGAGGTATCACCATAGGCTCTCGATCTAACTTGCGATCGAAGTAGCGGTAGAGGGCTCCCTGGACGGCGCGCTTGTGATCTTTGCGATCGGTGACGCCGCGCCCAAGTTCTTCTTCGTAGGCTTTCTTCGCGACACCCGCGACCTCTTTCGAGATATCGGTTTCTTCGGATCCGTAGATGAGCCCGCGCGAGATCACGTCCGGGTCCCCTACGAGTCGTTTTGACTCGGCGTAGACCTTGAACATGACGATGAGCACGCCGCCGCCACTCATCACCTTGCGATCCGTGAGGACGCGCGCACCTTCGCCTGCTGCCCCACGACCATCGATGATGACATCGCGGAAGGGTGCGCGGCTCTTGCTCTTGCGGGCATTGCCTTGCACGTCGAATTCGAGAATTTCGCCGTTCACGAGCAGATGAATTTGGTTATCTTGGTAGCCAATCCCACGAACAAGATCGCCGTGCGCATGGCGCATATGCGGCTCGCCGTGTTCAGGAATAACGTGCGCTGCGCGGACCAATCGGTGCATGAGGAGAATGTCCTGCTGATAGCCGTGGCCCGTGGTGTGCAACGCTAGTTCCTGGTTTGTCTTCACGATCGCGCCCTTCAAGTGAAGGTTGTTGATGACTTTCGCCACCGCGCGTTCGTTCCCGACGATGGGGTTACTACTGAGGATCACCGTGTCACCCTCTTTGACCGAAACGAATTTGTGCGTCCCAAGTCCCATGCGGGCGAGCCCTGCCATTTCTTCGCCTTGGGATCCTGTGGTGATGATAATCACTTCAGAGTCTGGGAGCTTTTCCATGCCAGGGCCAACCTTGCGGACGAGTCCGCGGGGGGCTTTGAGGTAGCCGAGGTTCGTCGCGATTTCGACGTTGGCTTCCATACTGCGACCAGAGATATACACCTTGCGGTTTGTGGTCTTTGCCACATCGAATATCTGTTGTACGCGGTTGAGGAGGCTGCTGAACGTCGACATAATCACGCGGCCCTCAGCGTTTTTGACGAGGTCGCGGAGCGTGTCTCCGATGTCGGATTCACTCTTCGAGTGGCCAGGTTTCAGTGCATTCGTAGAGTCCGCGATGATCGCAAGTACGCCTTTCTTTCCGAGCTCGGCCAAGCGATGAAAATCCGCTGGAGGCTCGTTGAAGGGAGTAAGATCGAACTTGAAGTCGCCCGTGTGCACGATCGTCCCGGAGGGAGTATGAATCGCGATGGCGGCAGAGTCCGGAATCGAATGCGTCACGCGGAGGAACTCCACGGATACTTTGCCGAAGCGCACAACCTCCCCGAAGGGTACGGTGTTGAGCTTGGCTTTGGAGACCAAATGGTCTTCTTCGAGGCGCTTCTTCACGAATGCCATCGTAAGCTTCGTCCCAAAACATGGAGGGAAGTGAAGCTGTGGCAATAAGTGTTGGGCAGCGCCGATGTGGTCGAGGTGACCATGGGTGAAGAGGACCGCCTTGATCCGGTTTTCACGACCCTTCAGGGCTGTGATGTCCGGGATCAGGTAGTCGATGCCGAGCATGTCTTCGTCCGGGAACTGCAGACCGAGGTCAATGACGAAGATGTCACCATCGCACTCGAGTACAAAGCAGTTGCGGCCAACTTGCTCGAATCCGCCGAGCGGATAGAGCTTCAGATTCCCTCTTCCTCCTTGAAGGACGGGTTCACTACGCACTGGCTGGGGTCCTCGATTCGCCGGCAGCCTGCCCCGCTCTACGGGGTTGCCGCGTTGTTGGCGCTGTGGATTTCCCGCCGGTGGCGGAACATTGCCGCGTTGTTTCGGCATAGGGGTTGCTCCCTCTTCAGGGGCAAAGCTTGGGGGTGGGGGTGCAATCGGTTGATCGGGGGCACGTTGAGTGCCGCTCGTCAGTGAGCGTTGCATCCACTCTTTCACCGTTTTCATCGGGTTGTTTGGAAGTGAAACTGAAACTACCACCAGACTACTCCCTCAAAGGGCACATAGCAAGACCATTTGTTCTGTTACTTGTGATTTTGGCTTCATATCAACAAATTTTTACTTCATTTTTTTGTTTTACACAGCATTTTTCTTTCAGAATATGCATGAGTTCACAGCCGAGACTTGCGATTATCTGCCGTATCGGTACTCTTCTGTACCGTATGGATATGGCTGTGAAAACGGGCAGTACCCGCGCTCCGCGTTCGGTGCTCCTGGCATCCACGGAGGAACGCAGTCTCCAAGATGAGCAGGTGCTCATGCTTTTTGAAGTCCATGGCGATGACACAGCAACAAAGACGGTGCAACGTGAATGCGAAACGGTGCTTCGGCATGCATTCATCGAGACTGAGGGTATCGCGGCCGAGCGGTTAGACGGCGCACTGAAAGAGTTGAATGGTCTTCTGAAGGGGTTGCTCGTGGCTGGGGCAGTCGACGATCTTCATTTACTCATCGCAGTGGTAGAAGAGAATGGGACGATGCATGTTTCGCATGCTGGGCGAAGCGAGGCGTATCTTGTTCGTAAAGGCGTTGCGAGCCAGATTACGGAGTATACGACAGGAAAAACGACACCCGCATTTGTGCATATTTCTAGTGGTGCGTTGCAGCCAGGTGACGGCGTTATTCTATCCTCGCAGCGGCTACTACGATCAATTACGCCTGCGCAGATGGCAGGTTTGCAGAAGAAAGGAGACGTAATCGATGCGCTTATTCGCATGCTCGACGAAGAAGGAGAACACGCATCCCTTGCAACCATTGCCGTTGCTGCAACGGCAGATTTGCCGCTGAAGAGTGATGAGGATCATGAAGAACAACCTCGCTCACGCACAGCGCGTCGCCGTGGCGGGGAGAGTACGATGCAAGCATATGCAGGAAAAGTTGTCGCGTTTCTACAGAGTCTTCCACTGAAACAGTTGGCACAGAAGGTTCGTTCGACATCGCTTCCTCGTACAAATGGTGCGAACGGGTCGTTCCAGAATGCTCTGAAGACTGGCCGCGAGAAGTTTGAGGGGCTTCTAGCGGATCTCCATCACCCCAAGCGTAAAAAGCGCGCTCACCTCTTATTGCTCGCGATGTGCATCGCAGCGCTCGTGATCGTGTGGCTCGTTGTAAATCTTCTTCTGTTTAGTCAGCGCAATAAGAGCCAGGTTGAACTCGAGGCGCTCGTCGTTGCGATTAACGAACAGATCCAAACAGCCGAGAATCGCCGCATCATCGGTGATCTCAGTGCGGCAAATGGTATTCTTGTGCAGGCCGAGGAATCTGCCCGCCAAGTGATGGATAACGAATCGGGATTGTTCCGTGTCGAGGCTCTTACACTCCTCGATCAGATTCGTGCGAAGAAAGAAGAGCTGAATAACATTCTCCGTGTTACGCCGCGTATTGTTGCGAATATTGCGACAAAAAATGCATCGGTCGTCACGAAGGGGCTCATTGGTCTTCGTGATGGTGAATTTGTGGCATACGATGCACGAAATTTGTATCGGGTCTTGCTCAATACCGTTGACGATCCGCATCAATTGCCAGAGGCGAATGAACTTATTGCGACGGGTACGTCATTCTCACGGTTCGATACGCTTGTGTTTCTGCTCACGGGGAACGTTGTCATGGAATGGGGCGATGATACGTCTACAACCATGAAAACGGATGATCCAGCGGGTTGGGTCACGGGGGTGGCGGCCGAAACATATCTTCGGTATCTCTATGTTCTTGCGCCAGATCGCGCGGTATCTGGTAAGAATCAGATCTACAAATATGAGCGCCTGCAGAATCGGTACAGTTCTCCATCGCCGTATAATATTAATGGAGATCTCACAGGTGCGATCGATATTGCGATTGATGGAAATGTCTATGCGTTGAAAGAGGGCGGCGGTATTCAAAAGCTGTTCCGTGGTGAATCTCAGCCATTCCAAATAAGGCAGGCCCCAGAAAAAATTCTCACGAATGCAACGAAGATGTACAAAGTGGTAGATGGTAATTTCTATTTCCTTGATCCCGTCGAAGGCAGGGTCATTGTCTTAAGCGATGGTGGGCCATCAGGCGAAGCGACGTATTTGCGTCAGTACGTCCTCGAGATCGATCAACTGGGTCCTCTGCAAGATCTGTATGTCGATCCTGATCAATCACATCTCTATGTGATGGATGAGAAGCGTATTTATATCATCGACTTGAATTTGCAGGGTGAGCGCCAGCCACAGCCTGCCGCGTAAGTTGTATGAAAGTGCTTGTCTTCGGTACGTTCGATCTCTTGCATCCTGGCCATCGTTTTCTGTTTGTAGAAGCAACGAAGCGGGGGAAGCTTACAGTTGTCGTCGCGCGTGATCGCAATGTGCAACGTATTAAGGGGCGGTTTCCCGTGCATGACGAAGATGAACGTATGTCGCATGTTCGGGCTGCTGTTCCTGAGGCAACGGTTATCCTTGGCGATGCACACGATTTTATGATTCCCGTTCGAGCGGTGGATCCTGATCTCATTCTCCTTGGGTATGATCAGCAATTACCACCAGGTGTAACCGAGGCAGATTTGCCATACGAGATCGAGCGGTTGCCGGCGTTTGAGCCAGAGAGGTACAAGAGCAGTCTCTTGAGAGATAAAACACTAAATTTGCATAAAAATCAAAAATAGTATATTATGACAGGAAATGCACACAGAACTCTTCCGTCGCGTGATGAAGATCCCCGTCCTGGGAGAGGTGCTCGGCGCGGTATCCGGATGCGCCATCGCACTTCTTGCGTACGGCGTGTATATGTTCATTCGTGAGCTGCTCGGGGCGTGATACGATGCCGTCGTGCACTATTTCTTTGTGGTTCTCATCGGCATGTGTGTGGGGAGCTTCGGGAATGTGTTGATTGATCGACTACCTGCAAGGGTTTCGATCCTTGGTCGCTCCCGATGCGATGGTTGTCATCGCACGCTTTCAGCATTCGAGCTTCTTCCACTCGTGAGTTGGTTGGTCCTTCGTGCGAAGTGTCGTTCATGTCACGGCCGTATCCCTGCGCGTGTTCCCTTCGTCGAGGTTGCTTCAGGTCTCATGGCCGCCGCTGCCTCTGTGTACGCAGATCACGCACTCGTCGTAGCCGCATGTTTTTTTGTTGCGCTCTGGGCGCTGCTCCTCATCGCGGTGATCGATCTTCGTACAGGCATGATTCCCGATGTATTAACGCTTACCGTGTTTGTTGCTGCAATCGCATATCATTGGTTCTCGGCAGGGACCATTCCCGTCCTTGCGCCACTCGTCGGTGCAGGATTTTTCGCTCTGCAGTGGCTCGTGAGTCGTGGGCGATGGGTGGGGTCTGGCGATATTTTCCTCGCTGCCGCCATTGGCATGCTGGTTGGTACTGCACAGGGCGCAGTGTGGATGTTGCTTCTCGCGTATATCATTGGTGCAAACGTTGCGATTGTGCTGCTTCTCTTCAAGCGTTTGAAACGTCGCGACATGATCCCCTTTGGTCCTTTTCTTGTGATCGCGGGGTATGTGGTGTTATTTTTGGGCGACAATTTGGCGCCAATTTCACTCGGGTAACCTCACCCTAACCCCTCTCCTGCACGCCCACACGCCTACTAGGAGAGGGGGGATGATTTCTCCATATGCAACAAAACCGCTCCCCTCTCCTGGGCGAGGAAACGGGGTTGCGGGAGAGGGGCTGGGGGAGAGGCTACTCCCCCTGCATCTTCGACCGCTTCTTCGCCTCGCGCTCTTTAATTTTTTCACGCTTATCGTATTGCTTCCGCCCGCGCCCGAGGCCAAGCACCACTTTAATGTATTTCCCTGCTTTGACCTCCAGCGGGATGACCGACATGCCTTTTTCATCAGTCGCGCGTTTCAGTTGGTCGATCTCTTTGGTGTGCAGCAGGAGCACCCGATCGCGTGAAGGGTCTTGCAGGAGTGCGTTGCTCGCGAAGGGGTAGGGGCGGATTGTCATTTTTTTGAGGACGGGTGTTGCGTGTGTGAATGAGACGTACGCGCCTGAGAGATCGGCGAGGTTCATGCGGCAGGCTTTCACTTCTTGGCCAGTCAGTTGAATCCCCACCTCAAATGTCTCGAGGATCTCGAAGTCGAACGTTGCCCGGCGATTTTTTGCTACGATCTTCATCCAATGCAGCGTATAGGGCTTTTCGAAGCCAATCCAGCGCCCTCGCGCCTGTGTATTGACAAATAAGTGAAAGATAGTATTATTCTTACGTCACGGGCATCATTCTGGCTATGCCAGCGATGACTGCCTCTGCAGAAACCGCCCGTGGTACAAATCTCGGGCATAGCTATGAAAATTGGCTGGCCCGATTTTTTATACCGCAGCATCATTGAACGAGTCACGGTGTGCTATCCTCCGTCGCGTGTCCCTCCTCCCTCCCCAAATCCTTCGCACGATCGAGGAGTTTCAGAAACTCCCCGGCATCGGCATGAAGAGTGCCGAGCGATTGGTGTTTCACTTGCTTCGCAATTCGCGGTCGTCACCCGAGGCGCTCGGTACGGCGTTGATTGAACTGAAGAAAGAGTTGAAGTATTGCACGCAATGTCAGATGGTCACCACCAACGAGCGATGTGAAATTTGTGAAGATTCTTCACGCGACGCGACGACAATTTTGGTCGTGGAAGAGCCACTGGAGGTGATCGCATTTGAGCGCACGCAGTACAAGGGCGTGTATCACGTGTTGCACGGGGTGCTCTCCCCGATCGATGGAATGGGCCCCGAGCAACTGAAGGTGAAAGAGCTTGTCGATCGTTGCAAGGCTGGTGGTATCGCAGAAGTGATCGTCGCAACGGATCCGGATGTCGAAGGCGAAGCAACCGCGAGCTATTTGCGCGAGCAGCTTAAACATATTGTGCCGCAGATCACCCGCCTCGCGCATGGCCTCCCGATGGGCGCCGACATCGAGTTTGCGGATCAGATAACGTTGAAGGGGGCTCTCGATGGGCGTAGGAGCCTTTAGGGGGGTTTCTCGTAGTTGAATAAAACGCCGTTTTCTGCTACACTAAAGAGAAACCTTCAACACCCATGCTAAAAGAAACGCCTTCCGGCAAAAAGAAGATCCTCATCATCGAAGATGAGCGGCCACTTGCTCATGCCCTTGAGCTAAAAATGACACATGAGGGGTATGAAACAACCGTCGCTTCGACGGGAAAAGTGGGCCTGGAAGAGGCCTCAAAAGGCATTTACGATTTGATTTTGCTTGATTTGATTTTACCGGAAATCGACGGCTTCACGATTTTAGAAGCATTGAAGCAGAAGAACCTCTCACCTGTGATCATTGTGCTCAGTAACTTGGGCCAAGATGAAGATCGCAAGAAAGCAGGAGAATTCGGCGTAAAGAATTATCTCGTGAAGAGCAATGTTCCCCTCGCAGACATCGTAAAAGTTGTACAAACTTCCATTTAATTTGTATGGCCTTAGATGATGCAGCACTGAAGAAACTCTTGTTGGAGCAAAGTTATGTGACAGAGGAAGATATCAAGCGTGCGGAAGACATGGCGAAGTCACATGGAAGTACGTTGCGAGACGCGCTGACGGAGCTCGAGCTGTTGAGTCAGGACCTCTACGAATCCGCGATCGCGGAGTATTACAAGTTGCCGTATTACGACGTGGGTCAGAAACCGCCATCGCCAGAGTTCGTGGAGATGCTCCCCGAAGATATTGCACGGACGTACAGCTGCGTTGTCGTCGCGAAAGATGAGGCGAGTATTACGGTTGCGACGAGTGATCCATCGAACGAGAAGATGGAGCAGGCGGTCCGCGCGAACCTGGGTCAGAAGACGGCGGAGTTCCCCGAAGGTGAAGAGGGGCAGCATCAAGCGAGCCGCAAGACCGCCGCACGTTCATTCTTTGGCGGTAAAAAGAAAGTAG
>CAZLEW010000042.1:0-8235 GCA_964558635.1 uncultured Candidatus Peribacteria bacterium | reverse complement strand
ACCAGCTGCCACGGCCACGTTCAGCGATTCTTTTTTGCCAAGCATAGGGATTTCAACGACCGTATCTTCTGGCTGCAATAATTCACCTGGAACACCCGTCAATTCATTCCCAACGATCAAGCACACCTTGTCGGGAACGTCGTATGCAAGCAAATGCACAGCATTCGGTGATAGTTCAAGCGCTGCAATCGACCATCCATCTGTACGAAGCTTCTGGAGTACATCGGAAGGATTCTCAACATGCTCCCATGCGATCCACTCGTCTGCCCCCAGCGATGTTTTACTGATTTCCTTACGCGGCGGAACACCCGTGTATCCGGTCAGATATATTTTTTCAATATCGAATGCATCGCCCGTCCGAAAGAACGATCCGACGTTCCATAGCGAACGAACATTATGAGCCAGCAGAATAATACGACGCTTCATGCTTACACTTTCATCACTTCGTTTTCCTTGTGCTCGCGAGCATCGTCGATTTTCGCGTTGAAGGCATCGACCTCTTTCTGCAATAACCCTTCAAGGGTCGATCGCACATCTTCGTCTTTGTCCTGCTTGATGGCGTCAACCGCTTTCTGACGGTGCTGGCGAAGCGAAATACGAGCTTCCTCTGCGAGCTTATGGACGATCTTCTGCAATTCCTTTCGGCGCTCCTCAGTCATCATCGGGAGACTAATACGAATGACAACACCGTCATTCACAGGATTCACACCCATATTCGATTGCTGCACAGCCTTCTCGACCGCGCCGAGGACGGTCTTGTCCCATGGCTGAATCACGATCGTGCGAGCATCTTGCACGCTGATCGACGCAACAGCCTTCAGCTGCATCTTTTGGCCGTACGCATCCACGTCAATATGCTCGATGAGCGCCGCATTGGCACGACCCGTCTGCAGTTTCGAAAACTCCGACAGGAGGAACTGCAAGACTTTCTGGCCATCGGTGGTGAACTGTGCGAGTCGGGGGTCTGTCATATGCGCTGAAGATAGCGTAAAACACCTCAATGCACCAGTGTCCCGACCTTCTTCCCCTTTACGGCATCGAGGAGGACACCTTTCGTAAAGAAATTAAAGACACGAATCGAGAGCTCCTGCTCGCGGCACAGACTAAACGCCGCTTGATCCATCACTAAGATGTGCTTCTCAATCGCCTCTTGATACGACAATTCGTTATACAGCGTTGCGTCGCGGTGTTTCCGCGGATCCTTATTATAGATACCGTCGACATCGGTCGCTTTCAACAGAATATCGCACTCGAGCTCTAGGGCTCGTAAGGCAGCAGCAGAATCGGTCGTAAAAAACGGGCTGCCTGTTCCGCCAGCACAAATGACAACACGTTTCTTCTCGAGATGGCGAATCGCACGACGACGGATGTAGGGCTCTGCAAGTTGCGGAACATCCACCGACGAGAGCACGCGCGTGGCACAACCATGGTGTTCGAGTGCAGATTGTAACGCCACGCTGTTCATGATCGTCGCGAGCATTCCCATGCCATCGCTCACGGGGCGATCAATACCACTCGCCTTCATATCGCGATAACGCCAAATATTACCGCCTCCTACAACAATCACGAGCTGCACACCCGTCTTCGCCACGTCTGCAATCGTCCCAGCGACGGAATCAAGTGTCGCACGGTCGATGCCTGTGCCTTTCTCGTGCGAGAACACTTCGCCGGAGAGTTTGAGCATGATGCGCTTGTAGGTCATAGGGGTTCGGAAGAAGGAGAAGGAGAAGGAGAAGCTTTTCCTTGTACACGCGACCAAAGACTTGCAACTGCCGCGACGACATCACGCCAACTATGGCGGAGATCGTTCCATGATCCGCGCGCAAGCGGACCAATGACCGGGAGCTCCTTCCATTCACCCTGTGCGGCGTGCATGAAACCAAGAAGGGAGAGCGCTAAAATGAGGACTTCTGCGAGCTTTCCTATAAATGGAACAGCCCACACAACCAGGCTTAACCCAAACAACACAGCCCCCTGCTTGGCATGATACTGCGCAAACTGACTACTTCGTTTCATAAAAAGCACCACTAAACACAAAATCCATACATATGAGAGCGCTGCGAGATCCTTGTTCTCTGCGACGTCTTTCGGGTCGCGATTGAGCGTATCCATCGATCAGAGTGTAACACAACTCGCAACATCGTTCTTGCGTCGGTTCCGTGCATACTTCGCTGTATTCTGCTAAAATACCCATATTGCCCCCGTAGCTCAGTTGGAAGAGCGGGAGACTTCTAAGCTCTAGGTCGCAGGTTCGATCCCTGCCGGGGGTACCATTCGCTCGCTACACTCGCTCATGGCAAGCCATACTAAAACTTCTGCTTCTCCCACAATTCATAGAAACGACCTTTCTTCGCGAACAGTTCTTCAAAACTCCCCTCTTCGATGATCGTCCCATTCTCGAGCACAAGAATGCGATCCATTTCTTTGATGGTCGAAAGCCGATGTGCAATGACGACCGCCGTAACATTCTGGAAAAAGTGATGCAGGGAATCGCGGATTTTTTCTTCTGACTCTGTATCGAGGTGCGAGGTCGCCTCATCAAGGAAGAGGATCTCTGGTTGTTTGAAGACCGCTCGCGCGATGCCGACGCGTTGTTTCTCGCCACCCGAAAGCTTCACGCCTTTCTCGCCAATGAGCGTCTCAAGCCCTTCTGGCAACCTCTCTAAGAAATCTGAGACGTGCGCGACGGACACTGCATTGTGGAGTAATGCTGCATTATCGGATTCATTGGGATTCGCGAGTGTGATGTTATCTCTGAGGGTGAAATTGAATACCTCTGTATCTTGCAGTACCACGGCAGCATGCTTGAAATACGACGTACGGCGAATATCGCGCAGCGGAACACCACCAATCGAAATAGTTCCACTAAAATTCTCATGTTCTTTGAGCAAAAGCTTAAAGAGCGTCGATTTTCCGGCACCTGATACCCCCACGATGCCGATGCGCTCGCCACGACGAATAGTCAACGAAACATCCTTCAGCACGTCCTGATTGTCGCCATACCCAAACAGTAAATGTTGGACCTCGATCGTATCCCAATCGTTCGGGACATCCTTCTTTCCATTCTCTACATCAATCATCACCGGCACCTTCAACATTTCGATCATGCGATAGACGCCATACTTTGCCACGTCGAAGTCGAGGATGACGCGCGTCATTTCGTCGATGCTTTCCCAAATTTTACGAAAGTAATCGATGAACAAGATGAGGAATCCCAATTCATAGCGGCCGGAAAGAACGCCCAGCGCGATGAAGCCCGTCGCGACGAGCGAAAACGAATGGCTGTACAGCACGAGAACCCAGTCGCGCGACTGATACCAAAACACCCTGCGTTGAATCACCAAAAATAGAGTGTCGATAGCGCGTGTGATACGGCGTTCGATGGATGATGCCATCCCCAGCACTTTCACACTGCGGATATTATTGATTGCCTCGAACGTCAATCCTTGAACGTCCTCCTCTTCAATGTTCGCCTGGTATTGAAACCGAACAGCTCGCTTCGTGAACTGACGAGAAATAACGAAAAACACGCCCATGAAACACACCATGGCAACGGATAAGACTATCTCGAACGTTGCAAGAACCACCGTGACCCCGACGAACGTGACGAGAATCTCGATGAAACTATTGATCCACATGCGGCCGAGTTGATTGATACTGTCGCCGCCGCGCTGAATGCGCTTTATCTTGTTGCCTGAATTTTCTGATTCATGCCATGAGAGATCCAAGAGAAACAAGTGCTGCAAGGTTTGCAACTGTGCATCCAATGCTATGCGTTCGGTCAGGCGATTGCCGATGATTTTCGCTGTTTGACGCGCGGAAATGTGAATGAACGCCGCGATGGCGATGAACGCAATGTTCCACCACAGCGGCGAGAGCGACTGACCAGCGACATATGCACCGACGAACGTGATGATGGACGCAAAGGCGATCGGTTGGTAGAGACGCGCGATATCCGAAATAAACCGCAATGCCGTGATACAGACGAATCGGATCTTATGAGGATGAAGAAACATCCACATGTCACGCCAGAGCGCAATGTTGGAATATGCCGGTAAAGACGGTGATCCCTGCTGCACGGCTCAAGTATAGCGAAGTGCGATCACAACGCTCCTAAATCAAGCGTTTCATTCACATGGACTTGCTTCACGAACTCCTGGTCGTGACTCACGAGGATCATGCCGCCTTCATAGTCGTTCAACGCCTCGGCGATGATTGGTAAATGGCGAAAGTTAATGTGGTTCGTGGGCTCATCGAGGATGAGGAGTGTTGGACGTAGAAGGGTGAACCGCGCAAAACAAAGAAGACCTTTTTGCCCTTCGGACAGTGCGATCGC
Organism: uncultured Candidatus Peribacteria bacterium; assembly: GCA_964558635.1. GTDB lineage: Bacteria > Patescibacteriota > Gracilibacteria > Peribacterales > Peribacteraceae > DALYDP01. The sequence continues at coordinate 3,899 of CAZLEW010000042.1, read as the reverse complement.
TTTCGTCTGCACTTTGTCGCCAGGAAGGAGGAATCGAGCGGCGGTTTCGTACATCTTCTGGTTATCTGGTTTCTCCATCACTTCTTCCAATAGCTGGTAGACGGTCTTCTCAAGCGCGAGGTTCGAGAAATCCTGTGTGTAGTACCCCACTTTCACGCCTGGCGTCATGACGGCGCCATCCTCCGTACCGTTCGCAAGGGCTTCAAGGAGCGACGTTTTCCCGATGCCGTTCGGACCCACGATGATCACGCGGTGCCGACGACGTACCGTGAGATCAACCTTTTTCTTCGTTAATTTGTGATTCTTCATGATGTGCACCGACGAGATTTTCACAAGCGGCTTCTCAAACGTTTCAGCGTCGATTGTGAATGCCGGGATTGTTTTATCTTCACGCCGAACGTCCACTTTGTTCTCCTCTGCCTCCTCCACGGCGTCGCGCATCTTGCTCGCGAGCTTGCGCATTTTACCTCCCTTGTGCGAGAAGAAGTTAATTTTGTCCTTCTGATCCTGAATCGATTTCTCCATACGCGCATTTTGGCGTTGTTCACGCTCGATCTGTTCTTCAATTTTCTCGAGCACACTGAAGTAGTCACCCACGTACTGATCGACCTTCTGGGTGTGCACATCCAGATACAACACACCCTCTGTAAAACTATTCAAGAATGCCGCATCGTGCGAGATGACGATGCATGTTTTATCATACATCACAAGAAAACTCGTAAGGTGATCGATGCCAGCAGCGTCCAGGTTATTCGTCGGCTCATCGAGGAGCAGAATGTCTGGCTCTTGAATGAGCGCATACGCGAGGAGCAACCGCGCCTTCTGGCCACCAGAAAAACTACTCATCTTTTTATCCATGGGCGCAACCAGATTCACGACATCGAGCACGCGAGCTACATGACGCTCGAGGTCATGCTTCTTCTCGTGAAACGCACCCGCGAAGTACTCCCCCACCGTTTTCTGCAGATCAACAGGATCCATCACCTGCTTTGCGATACCGATCGTTACACCCTTTTTGCAATGGATCTCACCCTCCTGTGGCTTCAACGCTTTCGTGATCAATTTAAAGATCGTGCTCTTCCCTGCGCCATTTTGACCCATGATCGTGAGCTTGGCGTTTTCCCGCACCGAAAAACTTGCCTCTTCAAGCAGGGGCTTCGTGATATCGAAGTGAAATGTAACGTCTTGAAACCGAAGGATGACGTCGCCGTGGTCCATAGTGAAGAATGGGCAGAAGAGCCGATAGTATACGGAGACACACGCGCCTGGGGTAGTCTTTTACTGGAAAAAGGAGAAGAGCCACGTCACGGAGCTCTCCCACGCATTTCCCACCGTACAGAAGACACCGCACGATCCTTCTGCAGGCTTTAACGCTATACAGCGACCCTGTATTTTATTCGAACCCGTCGGGCAACGAAGCACGCATGTCTTCAAACAACCATCTGACTCGTCACTATTTGCATCGTCACATTCTTCAGTCACATCCACGACGCCGTCGCCACATGCAGGTTTACGACAGGATGTACGGCATGTATTTGGCTTCGAGTCAGAGTTTTCTACCCCTGCATCGCATTCTTCCATCACATCCACACTGCCATTGCCACACACACTGACAGCACACCGCCATGTGCATCCATCGCGCTCGTTCGCGTTACCGTCGTCGCACGCTTCATTCGCATCCTTCACGCCATCTCCGCAGAATGCAGTACGACAATTTGCCCGACAGTGATCAGGGAGGCTATTGGAATTTTCTGAACCATTGTCGCACTGTTCTGATTCATGTTTCTGGCCATCGCCGCACGTAGGGCGCACCGTACCAATGACAGTACACAAGCGAGAGCAACCATCACTCTCGTCGCTATTCGCATCGTCACACGCTTCACCCGTTTGGATCCACCCATCGCCGCACGCAGATACTAGCACATCTGGTACCGCAGACGATGCACTCGACACAATCGGCGGAGGGAGAACAGATGACTGGCTCGAACGAGGAGATGACACTGCGATGACGACCGACCCGATGGATGATGTACTGCGCGAAAGAGACGACACCGTTATTGCACTACTCGACAATGGCGGAGGGGGTGGGGCAGAAGAAACAATACTGCTAACCGATGATGACGATGCAATGACAAGCACATAATCAGACGTCGACGATGAAGAAACGCTCGATACAACAGAAGAACTCTGATCTATGGATATCGATGATTCAGATGACAACGAACGTTCAGCTGAAGACGACGATGTGCAGGAAATAATTTTCCATCTGCAGTCGGATTCGCAGATACGACCACATGCACTTGATGACTGTGAAGCATTCCCCACATCACACTCCTCACCGACCATTCTGCTCACAATCCCGTCTCCGCAGAAGACGTTCGTGCAATACTTCGTACAATTGGGGCCAACGCCGTTACGCGTCGCCTCATCACACTCTTCGGGCGCGTTGATCACGCCATTTCCGCAAAATGAAAACACTTGCCCTTGCAGGTTCACTGCACCAATGACAGCGATCACGGCAAACAACCCTACGAGCACAAGCGCACGACGACGTGTTTCCATCGGAAAACGTTGAAAGAGTTGCACAGGCACATCCTCCGTGGAAGCGATGCAACGCGCAAGAGCTCTCGCATTTACGGCGTAAACTTTGATGGCCCATTCATGACGTACGTTGTCTGCTTTGGTTGGATCATCGATGTGATACGTGGATCATCCTGAAGCTTCTCGAGCGCCTGCTGCTCTGCTATTTGCATTTGTTGGATCTCTGCTTCAAGCAACAGTTGCGAACGCTGATACTCGAGTGTGCGCAGTGTGTACCCCTTTGTCGCATTTGCGTTTTCATGAAAAAGAATCAGGAGTGCCAAAATGAGAATGAGCGACCCAATCACCACCATGAGTAGCACCGTGCTCTGATCCACAAGCTCGGCAAGCGTAGAACGCTTCGTATTCGATGTGTGCAGATGAGACGATGTCATATTCGTTGGAGGGCGCGGAACTTCACACTACGTGAGCGTGGATTTTCGGCAAGCTCGCGTGCATCGGGGATGATCGCTTTCTTTGTACGAAGCACGCACAACGCATCGTCGGTGACTCGACCCGTCAAGAGATCCTTCGTTGGCTCGCACAATGCTTTCAACGCATGCTTCACCATACGGTCTTCCAGCGAATGATAACTCAAGATACCCGCACGGCCACCTGCATGAAGGAGGGTTGGGATCGCGCCCAAGAGCGCGCCGAGCGCACCAAGCTCATCATTGACCGCAATACGCAACGCCTGAAAGAGTCGCGGGAGAATTCCTGGCGTGCGATACGTAAAAATCTCCTCGACTTTCGCGCGAAATTGAAACGTCGTATCGATTCGCGTACCCGCGATGAGACGCGCCAACGGACGAACATACTGATGCACCTCGCCGAGATCATGAATAAGCGACACGAGATCGTCTTCAGTCGATGCAGCAATGAGATCCGACGCCGTGCGCCCGCTCATGCGGTCATAGCGCAGATCGAGTGGCCCATCCGTCCTGAAGCTAAATCCGCGATCGGGATCATCGACATGAGGCGAACTGAGACCTAAATCTGCAAATACTACATCGAACGTGCCCAGTTGCAGCGCTGCCACATCGCGAAAATTTGCATGAATCAGCTGAGCGCGATCCCCGAACGAGCGCAGTCGCTCGCGTGCAATGACCAGATTTTGCGTATCGGCATCGAGCGCTGTCAGTGTTCCACCTGGAGCACTCGCTTCAAGAAAAGCAGCGCTATGCCCGCCGAGACCAAGCGTGCAATCAAGAACGCGTTCACCAGATGCTGGCGAAAGCACCTGCAGAACAGTCTCTTGTAACACTGGGATATGAAGCGGATGTGTCATCGTACCCTGAGTCTACGTTTCTGCCGTTTTG
>CAZLEW010000041.1:5309-8306 GCA_964558635.1 uncultured Candidatus Peribacteria bacterium | reverse complement strand
CTCGGTCGTCCACCATGGCGACATTCAGATCATTCCGGATCGCTTCAATAAGACGTATTTCCACTGGATTGATAACCTCCGCGATTGGTGCATTTCGCGCCAGATTTGGTGGGGACATCGGATTCCGGTCTGGTATAAGGGCAGCGAAACCTTTGTGGGTGTTACGGCACCAGAGGGTGAGGGATGGTCACAAGATCCCGATACGCTCGATACGTGGTTTAGTGCGGGGCTCTGGACGTGGAGCACCTTGATTGACCCGAAACTTACCGAAGATTTTTCGCTCTCGCTTGAGGATATGTTCGCGAAGAGTCCTGATTTCAAAAAGTTTCACTCGACGTCGGTCATGGAAACGGGCTACGACCTTATTTTCTTCTGGGTCGCGCGCATGATCCTCATGACGACCTACGCGACGGGGCAAATCCCGTTCAAGACGGTCTACTTTCATGGGCTTATTAGAACCAAAGATGGCAAGAAGATGAGTAAGTCAGATCCGTCGACGATGATTGACCCATTAGATATTATCCCCAAGTACGGCGCCGATGCGCTACGCCTTAGTATGATTGTGGGTCAGTCGCCAGGGGTAGATAGCAAGCTCTACGATGAGAAAATTGCGGGGTATCGGAACTTCATCAACAAGCTCTGGAATGCGTCGCGGTTTGTGCTGCTGGAGTGTGAGAAGGCGGGAGTGGACCCGACGGGAATACGGAATACAGAATTAGGAAGTATGAGTATGTCCCTAGCGGATAAGGCGCTTTCGCAGGAGGTTGCACTCCTCATTGCAGATGTAACGAAAGGCATCGAGGACTATCGCTTGAGTGAGACAGGAGAGCGCTTGTATGCATTCACGTGGGATTTCTTCTGCGACTGGTACCTGGAACTCAGTAAGGGCGAACCAAACCCGAAATTACTCGTTGAGACGATGCGTACGCTGCTCACACTCCTGCACCCCTACTGTCCGTTCGTGACGGAAGAGCTGTGGGCGCAGTTCAAGCCGAAGGGTGAGGGTATGCTCTTGAGGCAATCGTGGCCCGAAGCTTCAACGATGTCGTATGCGAAAGAGCGTGCAGAGCTACAGACAGTGATCGACGTCATCGGTCAGATCCGTCGTCTTCGTTCTGAGAATTCCGTCGAAGCAGGCACAGAGATCACGGTCACGATTCGTACGGATCATCCAGAGATACTTGAGAGTCAGCAGGAACACATCCGCAGGCTCACAAAGATCGGTAAGCTTACGTTTGAGATGAAACAATCTGATCACACGAACGTTGCGACGGCGATTTTGCCTGGGGTTGAGATCCACGTGTCACTTGAAGGATTGTTCGATCCAGCAAAAGAGAAAGAGAGCCTCATGAAGGAGCAGGCGAATTTGGAGAAGTTTACGAAGGGGATCGAAGCGAAGCTCGGAAACGAGCAATTCGTGGCGAAGGCGCCACCTGCGCTTATTGAGGAGCAAAAGGCGAAACTTGCTGAGGCGCGTGAAAAATTACATAAAATCGAAGAACGACTAGTGGGTTTATAAATTTCAGTAGCACCCCTCCGTGGGTGCGGCCCAATAAGATCGAAGGGCAGTTGAAGGGATTGTCATTAGAGTCTCTTCATAAAATCGACGTATTGCTCGTTGAATCCTTGTTTGCGATAGAAGGCTCTCGCGGGTTCGTTGGAAAATAATGCCCCGACTTCGCAGTGCGTGCAGTGTTGCTCGCGGAAGTATGCTTCGATTGCTGCGATGAGCTTTGTTGCAATTCCTTTGCCGCGAAACGCCTCTCGTACGTGAAGGCCGTCGATGATGCCGTTTGTGTGTGGAATTCGGTAGAGGCTTGTTGATGTATGAATAGTCGCGATGAGGTAACCAGCGGGCATATCGTTCCAGAAGGCTAAGAGTACTTTTCCTTTCTCTGCTGCCACTTCAGGAAGTCGCACTGCGAGATATGCCTTTACATCGAAAACCGCTTGTGGCCGAAAAAGCTTCAGCGGATCCAGCGACGCCATGTGGTCGACTAGTTCCGTGGCAAGTTCCTCTAGAATCGTTTCGTCCTCGGTGGTGTATTCGCGGATGGTTAGTGACATACAGAGAGTTTATCTGATTTGCATGATCCTAGCAGCACCCCTTCGCGGGTGCGGTACACGAGAGATATCACCCGATCGTCGTCACCGTGAGTCCTGGTCTCTTATTTTCCGTAATTGGCACCGCGCCTCCCGGTACGACGATATCTTTGCCGTAGCGCGTTCTGAGGCCATCAAGGCTCGCTTGGAGGGATATCGCGCGGTTGGTGTGCGAGGGATCGGTGAAGAGCGAATACTGGATGGTTCCGCCCGGTACCAGGTGCCAGAGTGTGAGCGCTACTTGGGTGTAGCGCGCGTTGTGTCGTCGTGCGTGGTGGAAGCACCGCCTAGCGAAGGGGATGAGATCCGCTTCGTTGTCGTACGCGCGAGGGAGTTTCACGGAGGTATCGTCGCCTCCGTCGTAGGTCGCATTGCGCAGCCAGATGGATACGCCGCGTGCCGCGAGTCCGTGCCGGCGCATCTTGAGCACGTTATACGAGAGGTGTTGCATGACGTACGCCCAGAGGATTGCAGAGTCGCTTGTCGGGTAAAAACTTCGTGCGCGCGCAATGGATTTCGGTGGTGCTGTTTCCTGTGTGACCACGTACACCTGTTCACCTCGCAGTTCGGCTGCTAGCTCCACGACGCCGATACCAAAGAGTTTTTTGAGTAATTGAACTGGTGCAGAGGCAATATCCCATGCTGTATTCCAGCCCCGCGCACGAGCGTCCACCTCGCGTGCGCGCCCAATGCCGGCGATTGCGGCAGCCGGTCGGCGTTTGAGGAAGGCGTCGATGTCTTCCTGCGTACGGAGCACCGTCACGCCACGTGGCTTGTGTTCTTCGCCTGCCATCTTCGCGAGGGTTTTTGTTGGGGCCACGCCGATCGAGACGCCAATATCGGTGCTGGCGATGATCTGTGCCTGCAGATCGCGTGCCCATGTTGTGCAATCAT
>CAZLEW010000041.1:0-5299 GCA_964558635.1 uncultured Candidatus Peribacteria bacterium | reverse complement strand
CATGCGGCACACCGCCAACGAGCGTCGTAAGGTCGAGATACCATTCATCGATGGATGCTGCCTCCACGACTGGGCAGATTTTTTGTAAGAGCGTTTCGATTTGCTGACTGGCGAGCGCAGTTTCGCGGAAGTCCGACGGCAGAATAGTGGCTTCGGGGCAGAGTGCGAGGGCCTCTTTCAGGCGCATGCCCGTTTTTACCCCTTTGCCTTTGGCGGGGTAGCTGGCCGCAATCACGCATCCACCACCCATGCCGCTGGCGATGAGCGCTTTCCCTTTGAGATGGGGGTGAATTCTTTGGAGAACAGACGCGAAGAAGGCGTCGGCATCGATGTGGCAGATCATATGAAAAAGAGGAGAAACAGAGAGCAGAAAGCAGATCTTTTTCTGCTTCTACATTCTTCTTCTGTATTCCGTTAATACTTTCGTAACGCCGCCCGTACCACGCCCGCTACTTGCAGCTCTTCGAGTGCAAAGAGATCTGGGTACGCATCGTTCTCTGCCTGCAGGTAGAATTTCCCCTTATCTTTCCGGAGTCTCTTGAGCGTGAATTCGCCATCGAGGATACCGACGACAATGTCGTAGACCCGTGGTTCCGCGCCGCGTTCGACTACCACCAAATCGCCTTCGTGGATGCCTGCGTTGATCATGCTGTCGCCCTTTACGCGCAAGAGGAACGTATTCGTTCGGTCCTTCACGAGGTAGTCTTCGATGGTGATGGTCTCTGACACTTGTTCTTCGGCGGGGGCTGCGAAGCCAGCAGCGATAGGACCGAAGAAGGGGAGGACGAGCGGCACGTGGACATTGCCATCATCTTCCTGCATATCGATAATTTTAATGCGGCCTTTCGGGTCTTTCTCAAGCATGCCGTGCTTCAGGAGCGCGTTCACGACTTTCGCAACGGCGTTCTTCGACTTCACGCCGAAGGCAATCGCGAGGTCTGCGAGTGATGGGGAATAGCCATGTTTGTGCTGAAATTCACGGATGAAATTAAGTGTCGTGCGTTGATGAGGGGTGATCGTCATACGTGCATTAGTATAGGTGGACGATCGTACACAGTCAATCCTTTGATGCGACTCAGGGTGACAAAACCTTAAATTTCATCCAAATCTTTCTCTTTCATGAACTCCATGTAGGTCAGTGTCCATACTGTTTGTTTGAACGCGAGGATGTACCCGAGGAAGTAGCTTGCGACACCAATGAGGATGAGGCCGAGGATTGTTGCCAAGACAACACTGATGCTGGTCGAGAGGAAAAAGGTGAGGAGGAATCCGAAGCCGATCATGATCGCAGGAATGAGGATGACCATGACTGCATTGATGGCGATGCGAAGTGAAATGACGATCAGGAGCAGGTACAGGAACATGATGCGTGGAAGGTGGCTGATGATGAGCTTAAAGCTGCGACCGATTGCCTCGAAAATGCCCAGCTTCTGGATGACGCATGCTTCCTCAGCGAAGGCGAACAGAAATTTTTGGATGCTGCCAACCAGAAACAAGAAGAGCACCCCCGTAATACTCATGCCCCAGAGCCCCGGATCGGTATAGCGGAGGATGAGCGAGATAACGGTAATAGTCGTAGGAATTGAGCTTAGGATGAGGAATTCGTGGAGCGTGAAAATCGCGAAGAAGTTATAGAGCGCAAGAACGAATCCGCCGCGGACCGGTTCGCGCTTTGCATGCTTTGCAGCCAAGCCGATGATGGCGCCCAGGCAGAGGTGTGGTGCGAAGAATTCGACGACAATGAGGAGGACGAACGAGCTGAGGATTGTGAGGGATGCCCACAGGGGGAGGTTGCGTACAATCCAGAGTTCGATATCGAAAAATCCTGCCTCTTTTGTGCCGTAGACGTACATGTAGCCGAAGTACGCCTGCGTAAAGAGCAGCTTCACATTCAACATCGTTTCCAGGAGCGATGATGCGTAGGCCCACCGTCGGATGATGCGTTGGCTACTGGTGATACTCCAGGCCTCAGCGATGATCTCGCGAGGTGTCATCGTGAGGGAGGAGTTGTAGGAGTCGAGAGATCGTTGATCGATCGGTAGCGGTAATCCTGACCAAGGAGGATCTGGATTGTTGTGCCTGTTGCCGTTTCAGGTAACACGGCAATATCAGTGATATGAAGGAGTGTACCAAGCGTGCGCGCCGTTTTTTCGCGCGTCTTTGGGGTGATCATTGCCGAGATCGGTCGATCCTCGCCATCGTAGTTTTTGACGGTGTCGATCTGCAGTAGATAGCGTTCTAATTCCAGGCCAAGCATCCCAGCGCCGCCGCTTGGCGCGCCTGCATTGAAGATATCGATTGGGTTTTTATCAAGGAAGAGCGGGCGATCAACGAGCATGAGCTTCATGAATGTACGAATTTCATTCCAAGAATTGGGGACAAGTACGGCCGCACCCCCAAATTGATCGCGTGGTGGCGGGTAGAGGAATCCGCCAGGGCCTTCGAGGTTAAATTGCACACTGAGGATGTTACTGCGATCGATCGTCGTGGCGAGTGTCGCAAGCGTCACCATCTCGCGGAATGTCAGTGTCGTCGCGACGTGTTCATCCATAATCCGCAGGAGCGACGTAATGCGCGTAGGGTCGGTGAGTGAGCCGTCTTTTTTTGCGGTATCGATGAGTGCCTGGACAATATCTTGCTGTCTGCGAGATCGATCGAAGTCGCTCGTGCTATGGCGGCTGCGGGCATACTTCAGTGCTGTTGCTCCATCAAAGTGCTGTAGTCCCGCGAGGACCGAAAAGAGCTCGTACCCGTAGTTGTTATCCGGATACTCTGGATCGTAGAGGTCTTCTGGTACCTGAATATCGATACCTCCGAGGGCATCGACGGCTTGTACGAAGCCGATGAAATCAACTTTGACGACATGATGGAGCGTAATACCAAATGTGGTACTGAGTTCGGTTGCGAGCTCCTGCATCGCCATGTGCTCGGCATCGTTTTTGCTCATTTGCTCTGTGCGTATCAGCGATCCTTTAAAATCGCGGTACAGCGCGTTGATGCGCCCTGCACCCATACGAGCGGTTCGTAAGTATAGATCACGAGGGAGCGAAATCATCGCTACGCTTTTTGTCTTGGGGTCGATGCTCGCGAGGATGAGTGTATCGGTCAGATCCACGCCATCGTGCCCTTCATCGCCTTGGCCAAGCAAAAGGAAGTTTGTGTAGCCGTGTTCATCTGTGGGGAGTGGCGTACCAGCGGCGTCTATAATCTCGGGGACAGTGAGGATGTTCGTTTCAATGAGCGCTTTGACCCCAAGGGCAATCCCTACCACAGCGAACGCGACGATCATGCAGCCGATCAGGAGTTTTCGGAGTAGTAATCGCCGTTGTTGCTGCAGTTTCTTTTTGCGAAAAAATAGAGAGATGTGCCCGATGACAATCATGACTGGTCGTCGAAGACGACGGAGCCAGGTAATTGCTTGAGAACGTCGTGATGGAGGAGCCTCTTCTTTGAGGCGACGAATGTGGAACGACATGCGGTCTGCAGTGTAGCAATGAACGGTTGAATGCAGAATACGGAATGCGGAATTTTTTAGTGATTGGTAGCTGGAATTCTGTATGCTGGCTCTGTCTTTTTATTGTTCGCATTTTGCATCCTCCCTTCCGTTTCCATGTCCAACGCACATCTTCGTATCGTCTGTTTAGATATCGATCCTCAAGAGCGCGCCCGCGTTGAAGCGGCGTATCCTGAAACGCAATTTTTCCCTGCAGATGTTGATCTAGTTGCGGTGTGTCCTGATGTGCAGATTCTCTCGATATTCATTAATACCAAGCTCACGGCAGAGGTGATCGCAGCATTGCCGGCATTGCGCCTCGTGTGCACGCGATCGGTGGGGTTTGATCATATTGATCTTGCGGCATGCAAAGAGCGGGGGATTACGGTGTGCAACGTGCCGGATTATGGGTCGCATGTCATCGCCGAGCATGTCTTCGCGTTACTCCTAGGGACACTTCGGCATATTAGCGAGGGCAATCGTCGGGTCACCGCGGGGGAGTTTGATTACCGTGGTCTCAAGGGCATGGCGTTGAATGGTAAGACGATCGGTATCGTCGGCACGGGGAAAATTGGTCGCAAAGTGGCGCAGTTTGCCCATGGATTTGATATGCGGATCCTGGCGCAGGACATTTGCATCGTCGAAGAACTGAAGACGAAGTTCGGCGTAACGTACGTCGAGCGTCCGCAGCTTTTTGCTGAGAGTGACATTATTTCGCTCCACGCGCCGTCACTTCCGGCTACGAAGGGGATGATCAACGACGAAGCGATCGCGCAGATGAAGGACGGCGTGATCATCGTGAATACCGCCCGCGGGTCGCTCATCGATTCCAAGGCCCTCCTGCGCGGACTCGAGAGTGGCAAGGTCGCCTGGGCACTCTTGGATGTTCTTCAGAACGAAGCGCACATGGAAGAGGACAAAGCCCTAACGCAGCATCCGCGCGTGATCACAACGCCGCACATCGCGTTCTACGCCGATGACAGTGTTCGCACAATGTACGTGGATTCGTTGGAATCGATCACGACGTGGCTCAAGGGCGAGAAACCTCTGCACGTCGTGCAGGAGTTGCATGTGACGTGTGATATTCCCAAAAATTAATTATTTTGGCTTTATGAGGCCAAATAATAATGATTGACTATTTTTAATGATGTTATACTATAATTTTTAGTGTTCCTTCAGAGCACCGCCACGAATCAAGAAAATGTATCCTCGACATAGTGTATGAAGAGGAGCGCCGTTACGTCTGATCTTTTTTGGAGGAAAGAAGGAATGAACCAAGAAATGACCCCCGGTTGCTTGCCAGGAACTGTGCTCGATGCGTTCGAAATCCTCAAGATGCGTGTGAGTGATCCTGAGCACAATCCTCGGCTTCAGGTGTATTGGCTCAAGTTTGGAGGATGGTCATTGTCGGAATTGGTACGTAATAGTGTTGTGTGTGGAACGCCCCTTACGATCGATCCATCAGATGAGTGGCCTGAGAGCTACGCGCTTGCTGGGTGGTATGGTTTCCAGTTTATGGATGAAGAGAGCGAACGCCAGTCTGTTGAAGAAAGCCCGCCGGCCGTCTTAGCTCTGACACTGTGTGTCTCGTTGAAAATCAACCAGGGCGTTCATCCTCTCATCCGAGGCGTGAAAATTCTTTGCAAAGAAAGACATCGTCAGTACCGTGATTTACGATTCTGCATTAATGGGGAAGCCGTGCGTACGAGCGTGGCACAGCCGTTCTCGCCAGGATGGGTCGGCATGAATCACGAGGGTTTGTGGTTGCGTCATTGGAGAGTGTCTTAATTGTGGCATTCTCCACCG
>CAZLEW010000040.1:0-8330 GCA_964558635.1 uncultured Candidatus Peribacteria bacterium | reverse complement strand
CTTCCTCTACAAGATCGCTCACAAACTTTTCGCGGTCGCGGGCGCGTGGGAACAGTTCTTGCAGGCGCCGTTCGATGTGGGTGGGGAGGCGAAGCACGAGAGAAGTATGAATCAAGAAGTAGGAATTAGGAATACAGCATTTTTCTTGCGCCCCTTACTTCTTACTTCATACTTCATAATTCCCGTAACTCGCGCATCGCCGCCTCTAGCTGTGGATCTCGCTTTGCTTCGAGGTCGTCCGTCGTGCGTTTGACAATACTATCGGGTGTCACACCGTGTTTGCCGAGGTCTGTCCCATCGGGGGTAAGCCATGTTGCAACGGTGACACGGAGGCTTGTGTTCCCAGGAAGGTCTATCACCTCTTGGACCGTCCCCTTGCCATAGCTCTGTGTTCCTATGATTGTTGCACGGTCGTGGTCTTGGACTGCGCCTGCGAAAATTTCCGATGCGGAGGCGCTTCCTTCGTTAATGAGGACAACGAGCGGGATTGTCGGGAGGACTGTGCTCCCCGTAACATCGTGATGCGTGCGTTCTTCACGACTGGCAACCGTGACGACACGGCCTTCAGGCACGAACATCGATGTGAGGTCGATCGCCCCCTCGAGGTATCCTCCTCCGTTGTAGCGCAGATCAATGATCAATCCTTTCAATGTTGCTGCATCGATCTTCGTAAGGATTGTCTGGACTTCGTGTATGGTTGAACTGCCGAATTGGCTAATGGTGAGGACGCCCACAGTGCCACCTGTGCCGCTCTTCTCTTCGTATTCTGCACTGGGAATATGGATTTTTGCGCGCTGAATGGCGATTTCGAGCGTATCATCACCGTCGGTTTTCGTTCGGATGATGCGTATATGTACGGTCGTTCCTTTTGGTCCGCGAATATGGCTGATTACGTCAGAGAGCGGCAAACCAGTGATATCGATGTCATCGACATGTGTGATGATATCTTCTGGCAAGAGACCTGCACGTTCCGCTGGCGAGTCGTGTATGAGTCGCACAATCTGAACAATGCCTTCCTTCACCGTTAACTCCGCACCGATACCCTCTAAATTGCCGTCGAGTCCATCAATAAATTCTTGGTTTTCATCTGATGTCATGAAGAGTGTATAGGGATCACCGACGGCCTCGACCATTCCAGCGACAGCCCCTTCGACCATCGTTTGTGTATTGAGTTCTTCTGGGCGGAGGTAGTGGGTGAGGAGTATTTTCCAAGTGGTCCACAGCAATTCGATATTCACGTCTTGTGCAGGATCGGTCACGAGCGATCCGCTTTGGGACGTCCCGACGAGCAATTCTTCAAGATGTCGCTGCGTCTCATTGTATTGCACCGTTGTATAGCGCACGCCCATCTGCCACCCAATGAGGAGGGTAAAGAGGGGGAGAATAACGCCGACGAATAGACGGGTGGAACGCGCCATGAAACGGTAGACTCACGATATGGTACAGCCCATCACTCGCGCAATGCGCGTACAAGACATTCTCACACTTTTGCCACACGCGGCGCCGCTCCTCGCGGAGTATGGTTTGCATTGTGTTGGGTGCGCCGGCAGCGAATTCGAAACGCTTGAGGAGGGGTACTTGAGCCACGGGTTTACAGAGGACAAGCTGGATGACCTCGTCACAGATCTTAATTCTCTTTTTTTGCGGCAGCCCGAGCGCCCGAAGACTATTGATGTGACAGAGGCTGCAGCGAAAGCATTGGCTGCAATCCTTGAAGCAGAACATCAACAGGATCAGATCCTCGTTGTTGGCCTCGATGACCCGACTTCGCTTGATGAGCTACGCCGGGCAGGCACTGGCGGTTTTTGCCTTGAGGTCCTGCCCGATGTTGCAGACGATCATGTGCTCTTCGGCCATGCATCCGTCCCCGCACTCAAGCTCGCCGCGTCACCACTCACACTCTCGCGCATTGGCGGCGCGACGATCGATCATCGTGAGGGGCGGTTTAAGTTGGACTTGCCTGCCGGACAGGCAGGTCTGCCGGGTACGGCGAAGAAGGGGTGTGCGTGTAAGGGGGGTGGGGAGTGCGGGTGCAGCACTTCAAGTGCCGCAGCCAGGGACGGCTGCTGCTAGGCCTTGTTTCGTTTTACACGACTCGTTAATTGGCCTGTAGCATAATAGGCATCGCGCTCTTCGCGATATTTAGGGCTTATTTCATGTAGCAGTAAGCGCAAGATTGTTTCACGTAATTCATACTGCTCGAGAAGCTCCTCTGGGGGTATGTTAACCACTGTAGGTGTAGCGTCGTCATCTGGCTCCGCTTTAGAATCTACCTGTAATTTCCTGTTCAGAGTGCTCGCATCAAGACCAAACTCCGTCGCGAGACGATCGAGGTATGCCGCACCTCCCGCAACGCCTCCAAAGCTCCAACGAACTTTTCCCGATTTAATACTGGTAAAATCACTGATTGTTAGTTGGTCCATTGGCTTTTCTGCGATTGTTGCAGCAATGGTAAAGTCACGAGTAAGCAGTCGGATTGCTTCGTCGTTTGGGAATGTATCAAGTGGCGTTGGGTAGCTTGATGCGACGGGGTAAATCGTCATTGGATCGTTGATCTGTTCAGAAATTTCTGTTTCGAGCGCATCGCGGAATTGCTGGATTGAATCGAACTTCACACGTGTTGCGCTGTATTGCGCAAGAAATTCATCGATGCTGATTTTCGTGAATTGTTCGGGGTCAATGAGATTGCGGATGATGTACGTGCCTTTTGATTGATCATCGCTAATGAGGATTTGGAGTTTTGCTGCGGGAAGGCTTACGAGCACATAGTGTCCCGCTTCCGTCGTCTTGTATTGTATCTTTTCAGGGGCAAATGCACGCTCATCGACGGTGAATTTGGCCGCCCATCGGTTTTTCAAGAGTGTATTCCGGAGGGCCTTCATACGTTGTAACGGTTCATCGTTCTTCTCCTGCGATCCAGTATTTTCTTCTGCAGAATGGAGCTTCAATTCATTCTCCTCGACCGTTCGGCGCTCTTTTGGTGGGAAAAACTTTTCTGGTACAAATTCCTGTGTGAAGAGTTCACGCTCCAATTCTTCGATCGATGGCAACGTGCCGCTCACCCATGCATCTGTTTCGAGTGCGTATTCGTCCTGCAGGTTGAGGTTTACAACAAGGTCGAGGGTTTCTTCGTTATCTGACGATACACACTGTGAAAGATTGGTAGGGAGGTGTTCTTTGCGGCAGACGAACGTCATATGCCCGTAGGATCGAGCGTAGTGGACATTCGGATCATGAGGAATGTCGCCGCCGAGTATGTCGATCACTTCATCTAAGTCTTGATTTTCCCCACGTATTATTCGCTGAGGGGTTAATGTCGCGATTTGTTCAGACAGAGATTCAATAGTTAGAGAAATTTTTTCATGGTAATCGTCGCACTCTTGTTGATTTATTTCGATTCCAGACGCATCCCATTGCATCGTGGGAGCATCGCTTAGTGACAACTGAACTCTGCTAATTAATTCTTCTTGGGATTGTGGGAATTTTCGGGTTATTGGTCGGAACGTAGCATTCACACGAGAAAGGAATTCAATGGGCTTCGCTATAAGATCTTCCGATACAAGGCCTGCTTGTAAAGGGTCGAAATCCGCATAGAGAACTTTGTCTATAATTTTTAATTTTCTTTGAAAGAATTCCTTATTTATTTCTTCTTCATGATCATCTGTCGTTCTGCTATTGGATACAATTTCCCAAATGATGTCGCTTCGCATATTCCATAGTCGGAATGCAGACGTATTATCATGCTCAGTCGTAATCAAATGATGAATGCGGGAAACATGGTGAGGTTGTGGCTCAGAAACAGAATATACCGATAGGTCGTCACTGGGCGTGATATAGGCAATGCGTTCCTCTTCAAACGAATCATACTCATAATTGCCATTATTATCTTTTCGTATTCTGGAATAGTCGGGTTGAGGTTTCCAATCCATTTTTTTAAACCTTTCTAATACTGTTCGTGCGTATTCTTTTTCTTCCGCAGTGCAATCAGCGCACATCGCGATCGAAGCAATGCGATCTATTTCCGTTTTAAATTCATCTCGAATGCAGTTTTTCACCATTTCTTGCTTTGTAAGCAGGATGCCACCCACCCACTTTTTCTCTGCAATATCCGCAGATTCATCCGTTTCTTTATCCAGTGTCACCGCAACATCAAGTGTATTTTCGTAATCGGGGAATTCGTATGTGAAGAGAGGAGAATCAGTGGGGAGTGTGTCACGACGTGCGAGAAATAGTATATCATCGCCATGTTTCGCATATTCCGCTGATGCGGGATCAACCTGTAAGTATGCAAGTGATGCTTGCACCTGATTCATCGCATCGTCGTTTTCATGTAATTTGACTGTCGGAGCCCACTGAAGATGAAGAGTTATTTGTTGGGCATCCATCTCCATCTGTGGAAGGAGTGACATGAGCGCGTAAAGGGCAATGTGCGATCGTACTGATTCATCAAGAGGTGACAGTGCGGGCTTGCGCGTAATTGAGCGTGTAATCCGTGTGACAATAGGGGCGAATATTTGATGAGGAGTGATTTGCTCAATATCAGCATATAACTTGATTTGTAACTCTTCTGTTACGCGTTTCGCTTCACGCGTTACTTCGCCATCCGTGAGGAGATCAGCTGCTTGTAGGGAAATTCCCGCACATATATGATGTCCTGAAAATTCAAATTCCGATATTCCTGGCGTTCTCCCCAAACTTATTCCGAAATCGCCGTTCATTTTTGCACTCATCATAAGCGTCTCAGCTAGCTTGATCGCTGCATATGCTGGTGTTACTTGAGCGTCTTCATACAGTTCCGTATAAAATCTGGATTGCGAAGTTGAAATATTGCTCACTCTCATTAGGCTGGCACCGTCATGGGGAGTGGCATAGGGTAATTTGGGGTTAATGCATAATGCATTTTTATTTTTTGCATTTAGTGCTTCTTCAGGCGTTTGGATCCACTGTATCCGATGATTTTCTTTTGCAAGAGTGTGTAAGGCGAGTGAACCAGCAAGTCGTGCAATATCCCCATATAATGTAAATTGTTGCTCAACCGATGGTGGCTCTGTCTGTCGCACTTTCTTGCATAAGTCACTTAGTGGTGCCTCCCATCGGGTTCGGAGTTCACGTATTTTTTCTTCCTTCTGTTCTTTCGGGGTGATTAACGCGGGCGCTGCTTTCTCTTGAAGTAGTGTTAAAATAAAAGTGCGTGTTTCTTCCGCTAGTTTCTTGCGCATGCCGTGTAACCTTTCAATTACTGCTAGTTCTCTTTGTAGTTCCACATCTCCCAACTTCGAAAGCCTATTTCTTTCACTGATTGGAATACTCTTGGCCATAGTAGGCCAATGATATGGTATATTGACATAATGTCAATATATTCCTTAATAGCTCAACACCTCCTCTAGCCGAAAGAACCTCTTTATTTCAGCCTCCGCAGCTTCTGGGCTATCACTGGCGTGTGCGACGTTCACCATCTTGCTATTCTCCGCCTTCGAGCCCAGTTCCGCGCGGATGGTACCAGGGGCCGCGAGCTTGCTATCGGTCACGCCGAGCATATCGCGGACTTTTGCCACAACGTCGTCGCCTTCGAGGACGATGGCGATCACAGGAGCGGAACGCATGAAGTTTTCGACTTCAGGGTAGAACGGCTTCTCGGCGATGTGCGCGTAGTGCTCGCGGAGGACCTCTGGTGAGAGGTGCACCATTTTGCACGCACGAATTGTGAAGCCTGCTGTTTCAAAACGGTCGATGACCTTGCCACAAAATTGACCGCGGACGGCGTCTGGTTTTAGAAGGATGAGGGAGCGTTGCATGGTGGTGGGGGAAGGGCGATGGAGTGAGGATATGATGAATCCACGGCATTTTGCTGAAAAACGCTTGGTAACGCAAGTGTGTCTCTATCAGTAAACAGACACTTATGGCTGGCGCATAACCTTCGAGTTCGTGCGCGATCGTCGATCGACATTCTCTGTTTTCGTGCGCAATTGAATACGCATACACAAGCGATATGCGCCGTCGTCATCGGGGACGCCGCAGATTGCTTTTGCCGCATCGAGAGCGGATTTTTCAAGCTTCACTTCTGTTCCTTTGCGTCCATCACCTTCCTCTCGCTTTGCGGTTTGTTCCGCGAAAAACGCTTTGCGGAATTCCGTGAGTTGTATCCTGAATTCTTTGCGGCGCGCGTGCACATCATTCAAGAAATCACGGAGGAGTTTTTGATAATCGGATCCTGCACCCATCGCCGCGTGCTCTGCTTTCCATGCTGCTATTTCATCATCTTCTGCCTCGCTGTAGTCATGCTCTAAGATTTTCCATGCTTTCAGCGCATCGGTAATGCATCGTGCGCGAGCTTTTCCTGCAGAACCTTCGCAGGGAAGTGTGCTTGGTGCAGCGACATCGTTTGTTGTGTCGGTAGCGAACGCCGGCATGGACGATGCAAGGAGCGAGAGCGTGAGGAGGGCGGAGGTGAGGTGTTTCATGGGTCTATTCTCTTGTTTTTTCTGGCTATGACAAGAGCTTCTCCATCTCCTCTTCATTTCCGCCTTTCCCAAGGACCACGAGGCGTAGTTCTTCAGGCTTGAGGAGTCGCGCGGCAAGTGCATCCACTTGCTCCTTCGTGACGCCGTCGATCGAAGCAAAATATGCTTCAGTGTCGCGGATCTCGGGGTAGAGGAGGGCCTGCTTTCCGAGGAAGTTCGCGCGCTCTTCGCTGTCTTCCAGGCTCAAGGTGATGCGGCCTTTCAAGTAGTCCTTCGCGCGTTGTAATTCGTCTGGTTCTACACCGTCTTTTGCGCAGACTTCGTACTCGTGGCGGATGGCAGATACAGCCTCGCCCAGGCGCGACTGATCGATACCCGCCCTGGTCGAGATAATGCCGGCATCGAGGTAGCTATCGACATCGGTAGAGATGTAGTAGCACATGCCACGTGCCTCGCGGATGCGCAGGAACATGCGAGAGCTCATGTTGCCGCCGAGGATGATGCCGAGGAGCTTTTGAGCGAAGTGATCCTCGTGCTGCGACGGGACGCCCGGCACGCCAAGGACAAGATGCGCTTGTTCCGTTTCTTTTTTGCGTAGCCAGACGCGTTTGTTGCTGAATGTAGAGAAGGGGAGGAATGTCTTCTTCTTTGTTCCTGAGAGTGACCCAAAGAATCGTTCTGAAAACGCCAGCGCTTGCTCGCGTGTGATATGGCCCGAGAACGTGATGACGGTGTTATCGGGTGTGTAGAGTTCGCGCTTGTGACGTTCGAAGTCGGCCTGCGTCACCGTGTTGATCACGTCTTCCGTGCCGATCGTATCCCACCCGAGCGGGCAATCGCCAAGCATCATCTCTTCAAAATCCCACCCAGCGCGGTACATGGGGGTATCTTCGTACATGCGTTTTTCTTCGATGATCACGCCGCGCTCCTTATCGATCTCATCGGGCGGGAAGCTCGCGTGCAGGAGCATATCGGAAAGTACATCGCATGCGAGTTCGGTTTTCGGGTGTGCGACTTTCACGTAGTACCCCGCATACTCTTTGCCTGTGAATGCGTTGAAATCACCACCCACCCCTTCGATTGCCGCGCTCACTTGCTGTGTATTGATATAGTTCTTCCCACCTTTGAAGAACATGTGTTCGAGGAAGTGGCTGATACCCCGTTCGCTATTTGTTTCATAGCGTGAGCCTGCGCCGCAGAATACGAGGACTGTGACGGATTCCGTACCGCTGACTGGCGCTGTGAGAATGCGGAGGCCGGAGGGGAGGGTGTCGAGGGTGTACATGATGTAGAAGATGGAAGAATGAATATTGAATTATGAGAGGGGCCAGATGCGCAGGAGTGCGAAGGCAATGAAGATGACGATGGAGACCGCACCGATGATGGTTCCGATGACCGTTCGTACGGTGCTGCCGTCACGGGCGCTTAGGATGATGCTGCATGTGCCGTAGAGAAGGCCAATGGCAATGAGCGGCGTCGGGATGGTCGTGAGGAGGACCTGGCTCCATGGCATCCAGAAGCCTTGCCGCCAAAGGATTTCTACACCAAAGAGCGTAAGACCCAGAAGAGTGAAGAGTACGGCCGAGAGTGTGTGGAGGAAGCGGAGCACGGGTGCAGTATGAAGTATGACGCACGAAGAAAGAAGTACGGGTATGACGTATGAAGATCTAAAAAGAGATACGGCTCTTATTTGACCTTTTTCTGCACTGTGATGCGCTTGCGGCCTTGCGCGCGGCGGCGAGCAACGACCTGACGACCCTTCATCGTGCCCTTGCGGGACAAGAATCCGTGTTTCCGAAGCCGACGGCGCCATTTGAGCTTTCCGAGCATTGCCGAGGGAGCCTACAGATGGTTTGGGGTGTAGGTCAA
>CAZLEW010000039.1:0-8639 GCA_964558635.1 uncultured Candidatus Peribacteria bacterium | reverse complement strand
GACCATTCGCTCGAAGCGCGCGAATACACGGAGGATCGTGTTGAGTTCCATTGAGCTCCCTGCGATTGCTAAGGGAGGACTGATGTTTGGGAGTGTGGAAGCTCCTACGACGATCGTGATGTTCACGGATATCGAATGTCCATTCTGTAAGCGTTTTCATGAGAAGACGTATCCAGTACTTAAGAAAGAGTACATCGATACGAAGAAAGTGCGTTTCGTGATCCGGCACTTTCCGTTGCCATTTCACACGAATGCCGATGATGCCGCCAAGGCTGTGATCTGCGCACGTGAACAGAGTGATGATGCAGCACGATCGCTCTATGAATCGCTGATTGGAGTCTCGGTACTTTCAACGCAGTCCATCGCTCAGAGCATCGCGGGCGTTAGGAACCTCGATGCAGTGAAGATGTCGAGATGTATCGAAGGCGAGAGCGTGCAGAAAGTCATTGAGGCAGATGTTGCTTCTGGCCAAGCTGCAGAGGTGAATGGAACACCGTCCTTTGTATTTATCGGGCCAGGGGGTACGCAGAAGCTCGTGCCTGGTGCAGTGCCGATCGAGACCTTTCGCACGGCGATCGACGATGTGCAAAAGAAATGAACGGTTCAGTTGACAGCCCTCTGACTCATCCGTAGGATCCCCGCACTCCATAGCAAGGACGCCCGTTTCGGGCCTCTTGTGTTCGAGTCCGCCGTTTTCCCCCTTCGGGGCTTCACCAAGCGGACCAGAGGAACCTCCAAGCTCTTATGATCGGTGTGATCGCTCGCAAAGTCGGCATGTCTCGCGTCTTCCGTCCATCGGGAGATGCTGTTGCAGTGACGTACCTCGAAGTATTGCCGAACACGGTTGTTCGCACCAAGACGAAGGAGAAAGATGGCTACGATGCCGTTGTCCTCGGAATTGAGCCAAAAGACTGGAAGACCGGGAACGGTAAAGCAATGACGCGCTACAAGGTTCAGAAGGAGTGGCAGGTCGATTCCCTCGATGGGTTTGAGCCCGGAACAAAGCTGACAGTGGAACTCCTCCCTGTTGATGCCACGGTCTCGGTGACGGCGATTTCAAAAGGAAAGGGTTTCCAGGGTGTCATGAAGCGCTTCCACTTCGGAGGTGGCCCAGGCTCCCACGGTTCCCACTTCAAGCGTGAGCCGGGATCCATCGGTATGCGTACCGATCCAGGTCGTATCTTCCGCGGCCGCGCGATGGCCGGTCACATGGGTCTGGAGCAGGTAACGGTGAAAAACCGCGCGGTGGTCGTGTCTGATCTTGCAAAGAATCTCGTTGGCATCTCAGGTCCAGTTCCAGGTCCTAACGGTGCTGCAGTCTTCTTGACGCTTGAACCCGCCTCCAAATAACCATGACGATCGATGTCTATTCCGCCACCGGCCAAAAAGGAGAGAAGCTCACCCTGCCTGAAAGTTTGTTTGGTCAGGATGTGAACTTCGGCCTCATGCACCAAGCGGTTGTGCGCCAGCAGAGTGGCCGTCGTCAGAGCCCAGCGCACGTGCTGACACGCAGTGAAGTCAGTGGTTCGACGAAGAAATTGTTCGAACAGAAGCACACCGGCCGCGCTCGTCGTGGTGACGTTCGCAGTCCATCACTCCGTGGTGGTAGCAAGGCATTCGGGCCACGCAACGTGAAGAACTACGAGAAAGACATGCCAAAGAAGATGCGCCATGCAGCGCTTCGTTCCTGCCTCAGCCTCCAGGCTGAAAAGGGGATTGTGACCGCTCTCGAGAGCTACGGCGACGTCGTGAAGACCAAGTCCCTCGTGACGCTTCTTGGCAAGATGTCGATTACGAATGTTCGCAATGTGCTCATTGTTTCGAAGGGCGTTCACAAGCCGCTCGTGCTCTCTGCTCGTAATGTGCAGGGCGTGACGGTGGTTCCTGCGTCGTACCTCAACCCTGAAGCAGTGCTCCATGCCCGTCATCTCATTTTCCTGAAAGATGCCATCGAAGAAGCGGATGCAATGTTCGGGAAGAAGCATAAAGAGGCCTACACAGGGAAGACGGCTGAGAGTGCTGGTTTGAAGTCCGAAGCACCGAAGAAGAAGGCCTCTACAGAGAAGAAGACGACGAAGGTTGTGAGCAAGAAGGCCGTACCAAAGAAAGTTACTTCTAAGAAATCTGCCTAACCCACCATGGAACTCAACCGCATCATCATGGGCCAGGTCATGACAGAGAAGGCTGAACGCCAGAAGGCAACGTCACGCACCTATACCCTCCGTGTTGATCCTGCCGCGACGAAGATTGATGTCACACACGCGCTTGAATTGTTTTTCGACGTAAAGGTGCAAGGTGTTCGCATGCAGTGGGTTGTTCCAAAGTCACGCTCACTCGGTGGTTCACGCGTCCTTACAAAGCGTCATCGTTCCAAGCGTGCTGTGGTCACTCTCACGCCCAAGAGCAAGCTCCTCGACCTTACTACCTTCAAGGTTTCCTGACGCACCCATGCCTATTAAGCAGATGAAACCAACGACTCCGGGACGACGTCAGATGACGATCGCGGACTTCTCGGACCTCACGAAGAAGCGCCCGGAAAAAGGCCTTGTAAAGGGCAAAAAGCGCACGTCTGGACGTGACGGCAAAGGTCAGGTCTCCGTCCGTCACCGCGGCGGTGGTCACAAGCGTCTTCTGCGCGACGTTGATTTCCGCCAGACCGATAAATCCGGCATCCCGGGCGTCGTGACTGCTCTCGAGTACGATCCAGGCCGCAGCGCACGCATTATTCTCGTACAGTACACAGACGGTGAGAAGCGGTACCACCTTGCTCCGCAAGATCTTGCAGTCGGCGATAGCGTTGTTTCCGGCGAACGCACGAAAGTAAAGGTAGGCAATCGCATGCAGATTCAGCACATCCCCGTGGGATACAAAATCTTCAACCTCGAGATGCAAGCAGGTAAAGGCGGTCAAATTGTCCGCAGTGCTGGTACGGCCGCAACACTCGTGGGTCTCGATGGCGACTTTGCAATCATCGAGCTCCCCAGTGGTGAGATGCGCAAGATTCGTAAAGAGTGCGCCGCAACGATTGGTGTTGTTTCAAATCCTGACCATAACCTCATTAACATCGGGAAGGCTGGCCGCATCCGCTGGATGGGTCGTCGTCCGCAGGTGCTTGGTACCGCGATGAACGCAGTCGATCACCCGCACGGTGGTGGTGAAGGTCACACATCGATTGGTCTCAAGGGACCAAAGACCCCATGGGGCAAGAAAGCCCTTGGTGTGAAGACGCGCAAGAATAAGAAGAAGTCGTCGAACCTTATTATCCGCCGACGCGTGAAGAAGAATAAGAAGAAGTAATCCACCCTCTCCCCACCCATGTCACGCTCTCTCAAGAAAGGCCCCAATATCGATCCGAAGCTTCTCAAAAAAGTGGAGAAGATGATCGCTGCAAACGAGAAGAAGATCGTGAAAACGTGGGCACGCGACTGCGATATCCCACCAGAGTTTGTCGGGTTTACCTTCGCTGTTCATAACGGGAAGGAATTCCTCCCTGTGTACGTTACGGAGCAGATGGTTGGTCACAAGCTTGGTGAATTCTCCTGGACCACGAAGTTCAAAGCTCACGGTGGAAAAGCTGCTGCTGCAGAAGCCAAGCCAGCAGCAGGTCCCGCGCCTTCAGCCCCCGCTCCTGCTTCCAAATAAACTATGAAAGCCTACCTCTACTCGGCCCGTATTGCCCCAAAAAAAGCGAATCTCATCGCAACGCTTATTCGTGGGCTCACGGTAGAAGAAGCATTGACGCAATTAGAGAAGACGAACAAGAAGGGCGCTCGTTTTATCGAGAAGCTCATCGCCTCTGCTGCAGCGAACGCTGTTCATAACGATAAGCAGGTTCGATCACAACTTCGTATCGATTCGATTATCGTCAACCAGGGGATGGGCCTCCGTCGTGGCGTCCCGATGGCGCGCGGTCGCATTCGCCCCATGCGGAAGTTCATGTCGCATATCGAAGTCACACTTGGTCTTCTGACAGATGATGTCTCGTCAAAGAAGAAGGTAAAAAAGAGCGCGAAGTCTTCCCAAGCGGTCGTAGCTCAGGTACAAGAGTCCGGCTCCACGAAAAAGAAGTCCACATCTTCTCCTTCCTCTCTCTAACCCATGGGTCAGAAAGTAAACCCCAACGGCTTCCGAATCGGTATCTTCAAAGCGTGGTCCTCCACGTGGTTTGCAGAAGGGGCACAGTTCCGTGATCTCCTCCTTCAAGATGTGCTCATCAAGCGTCATATCAAGGCAAAGCTGAAAGAAGCTGGTATTAGCGATATTCTGATTGATCGGAGCAAGAAGACGCTTGTCACGATCAAGACGAGCAAGCCAGGTGTCATCATCGGAAAGCAGGGCGCCGCCCTCGAGGAGATGCGCAAAGATCTAGAAAAGAAGTTCGGCGGGAGTTTCCTCGTCGAGATCCAAGAAGTCCGCAATCCAGATGCTGATGCGGCCGTGATCGCAGAAAATATTCAGCAACAGATTGAGCGTCGCATGCCGTATCGCCGTGCTGCGAAACAGGCGATTGAGAAAGCCATGGCCTCCGGGGCTCTCGGCGTCAAAATTTCCCTTGCGGGTCGCCTCAATGGTGCAGAAATTGCTCGTTCCGATACCTTCAAAGAAGGAAACATCCCCTTGCAGACCCTCCGTGCCGATATTCAATTTGCTCGCCGTCATGCCCTCACGAAGTACGGGACGATCGGCGTACAGGTTCACGTCTTTAAGGGAATGATCTTCAAGAACGCACAGCAAATGCAGTCGAACGCTCTTATCGCTCCCCAAAAGTAATTACGCATCACTCCCATGTTAGAGCCCAAGAAACTCACCTACCGGAAACCTCACCGCCAGCGCGGATCGTTCCACGGTAACGCGCAGAAAGGTGCAACGTTGGCCTTCGGGTCCATCGGCCTCAAGTGCGTTGAAGGTGGTGAAATCACGGCACGTCAGATCGAGGCAGCCCGCAAAGCGATGACGCACTCTGTGCAGCGCGGCGGCAAGATTTGGATCCGCATTTTCCCTCACACTGCAGTCACCAAGAAGGCCGCCGAAGTACCGATGGGCGCCGGAAAAGGTTCTCTCGAATATTTCTCGACGATTTTGAAGCGTGGCGCCATGATCTTCGAGATGGATGGTCTCTCGCATGACAAGGCAAAGGAGGCACTTCGCCTCGCTGCACATAAATTGCCACTCAAGACGAAGATCGTCACACGTATTGCATTCTCTACTGGCTCTTCAGCCGCTTCTGCCGCTTAATTCTCATGGCTACACTCCCGACCATCACAGAGCTCCGCGCGATGCAACCAAGTGATCTCCAGAAGGAGATTGACGAACATGCACGCATCCTTGCAAAAATGCGCCTCGACGTTGTAATGGGTGGTGAAAAGGATTCGGCGAAACTTCGTCGCCTTCGCAAGGCAATCGCTCGCATGCACACCGTTGTTTCCGCCAAGAAAATAGCACCACCAGAGTTGAAGACAGTAAAGAAATCCTCTAGAGTCCGTGCCCCCAAGAACTCATGACGCAAAAAATAGGCACCATCGTATCGGCAGGAAAGATGCAAGACACCGTCACGGTGATCGTCCATATGCAGGTGCGTCATCCTCTGTATAAGAAGAGCTACCGCCAGAGCAAGAAATTCCTCGTCGATACGAAGGGCGTTGCCGATCTTGGCGTTGGTGATGAGGTCCTCATCGAAGAGTGTCGCCCACTGAGCAAGCTCAAGCATTTCCGTTTGAAAGAAGTGTTGAAGCGTGTCGCTCGCGTGAGTGAGATGGCAGAGATTGCCGATACCAAGAAGCAGAAAGAAGCCGTTTCCGCCTCCGCACAATGATCCAACAGCAGACATACCTCACCGTGGCAGATAACACAGGTGCAAAAGTTGCCATGTGTATCCGCGTCCTCGGAGGCAGCAGCCGCCGCTACGCTCGCATTGGTGATGTCATCATTGTGACGGTGAAAGAGGCCGCACCACGTGGCACCGTGAAGAAGAAGACCGTTGAACATGCCGTCGTTGTCCGCATGCGCAGTGTCACCCGTCGCAAGGATGGGTCTGCCGTTCGGTTCGATGATAATGCGTGCGTCATCATCAACAAAGCAGACATGCTGCCAAAGGGCACGCGCGTCTTCGGTCCTGTTGCTCGCGAATTGCGCGCAAAGGGATACCAGAAGATTATCTCCCAAGCCCCCGACGTACTATGAAGATCCATACGGGCGATCTCGTCCTCATTATCAGCGGCAAGGATAAGGGAAAGCAGGGGACGGTGCTCCGCGTGCTTGCCTCCAAAAATCACCTCGTGATCGATGGTATCAACATGCGTACGCGTCATATTAAGAAAACAACGCAGGCTCCTGGTCAGCGTATTCAATACGAGGCCAGTCTCGACGCTTCGAAGGTTCAGATTATTGACCCGAAGACGAAGAAACCAACGCGCATTGGGTATACGATCGATGCTAAAACTGGTTCGAAGAAGCGCATTGCGAAGGCGAGTGGCGAAGTGATCACGAAAGCCAAGACCGCCGCAAAGTCGAAGACATCGGCGAAGTCCGTCAAAGGAGACGAAGCCGGGAAGCTGGAGAAGAAGGAAGCACCGAAAATGCCTGAAACCAAGCAAGCATTCTGGAAGCGTTCCGCTACCGCGAAAGGCGGCGAAGACGGTTCCGTCAAAGAAGGTGGTAAAGATGGTGGCGCTGCTGCACTTCCCTCCGCTCACCGCTCTCAAGGTGGTTAAATTATATGAAGTACGAATCTCTCCATCAACGGCTCCGCGGGAAGATCGCCGACAACCTGAAGAAGGAACTCGGCATCACGAACTTGCATGCGCTTCCGAAGTTGCAGAAGGTGATCGTGAACGTCGGTATCAACCGCACGCTTATGGAAGGAAAGGAAATGCAGGCATTCATCATTGAATCCCTTCAGCAGATTACAGGTCAGAAGCCTGTGCTCCGCGAATCGCGCAAGGCGATCTCGAACTTTAAGATCCGTAAGGGTCTTGTGGTTGGTGCGATGGTTACACTCCGTGGCAAAAAGATGGAAGAGTTCGTGGATCGTCTCGTCAGCTACGTTCTCCCACGTATCCGCGACTTCCGTGGCCTCCCCACGAAGATGGATGGACACGGAAACTACGCCATTGGTCTGAAGGATCAGTCCGTCTTTCCAGAAATCCCCGCACTCGATCTGCAGAAATCGTTCGGTATGCAGATTCAATTCTCCATCAAAGCAGAGAAAGAAGAGCATGCACGAGCCTTGTTAAAGGCCATTGGTATGCCATTCCGCCTCAGCCGTAAAGAAGCTGAAGCACTCGCTTGATTTTCCTCCTCCAGACCCCCACACTCTCACCCTCATGGCTCGCAAAGGACTCATTAACAGCTGGCAAAGAAAACTCGATGCAGTGCGCGAGGCGAAAGCCGCTGGCAAGAAAGCTGTTCATGCTATTCGTGCATATAACCGCTGCAGCCTTTGTCATCGCCGTCACGGGTACATTCGCTTCTTCGGTATCTGCCGTATTTGCTTCCGTGAGTTGGCGTCCAACGGCGAAATCCCCGGTGTAACCAAATCCTCTTGGTAATTATGTCCCACATGAACGACCCCATCGGCGACTTCCTTACTCGCATGCGTAACTCGCAGCGAGCCCACCGCGAGACGTGCATTGCACCGTTCTCAAAGTTGAAGCTCGCACTTGCAGAGCTCTTGAAGCGCGAGGGATACCTCCAGGATGTTGCGGTGATTGGTGATGAACCAAAGACATCGATTGAAGTGACGTTCGTCCCAGGGAAGGAGGCGGAATTCGAGCGTATGAGCAAGCCGGGTCGCCGCTTGTATGCAGGAAATGAAGATCTTCGCCCTGTTCTTCGCGGGTACGGCATTGCTGTTCTTACGACCAGCCAAGGTCTCATGACCGATTCTGAAGCTCGCCAAAAGAAAGTCGGTGGCGAAGTACTCTGTACCGTCTGGTAACTATGTCACGCATTGGAAACAAACCAGTGGCTATCCCGTCCGGCGTCACCGTCGAGGTGAAGAGCGGAACGGTGTACGTGAAAGGCCCAAAAGGGGACCTGAACTACGTGCTGCTCCCACAGGTGACAGTCACGATCGACGGTAGCGATATTGTTATTGCACGCCAGAGCGAAACAAAGGAGATTCGTGCTCGTCACGGTCTTACACGCGCATTGATTGCCAACATGGTGAAGGGGGTGTCTGAAGGTTTCCTCAAAGAGCTTGAGATCATCGGTGTTGGGTACAAAGCTGCAATGAAGGGCAAGGTCCTCCAGTTACAGCTTGGGTACAGCCACCCGATTGATTACGCTATTCCAGCCTTGATCGAGATCACTCAAGATGAAAAGAATAAGAACATCCTGCGTATTCGTGGGGTTGATAAGCAGCTCGTGGGCCAGGTAGCCGCGCAGATTCGTGAACTTCGCCCACCAGAGCCATATAAGGGAAAGGGTATCCGCTACAGCGACGAGCAAGTCCGCCGCAAGGTTGGTAAAGCTGCCGCCGCGAAGTCCGCTTAATTCCTATGATGCACAAGAAGCTTCAATCTCGGCAATCACGCAAGCGTCGCATTCGCTCCCGCATTATGGGAACGTCAGCACGCCCGCGCCTCACGGTGCACCGTTCGCTCACGCAGATCCGCGCACAAGTCGTCGACGATGCGACG
>CAZLEW010000038.1:2270-8776 GCA_964558635.1 uncultured Candidatus Peribacteria bacterium | reverse complement strand
AGTCGAAGGGTCACTTCTTCGTCGCCTGATCAAACGCGTACACGGCGCGACCCACACGGACGAAGTACGGCATCTTCTGGAGGTTGAGGGAGATCGTCCCGACTTTTACGGTGCGCTGCTTGGCAACCTCGGAGATAATTTCTTTCTTCGAGAGGGGGCCCTTCTCTTTCAAAATTGTTTCGATGACATCGGCGACCGTTCCTGGCTCAAAGCCCCATTCACGCAGTGCGTAGAGCCCACGCCCGACGAGCACAAACTGCGGATAGCGAATGAGTTCGTTATGCACAGCCTGGACCGTCACGTTCTTATGGTCGAACCGTGCTTCGCGAATGCGGTTGGCAATTTCCATGAAGTGAAGTGGCGTGCCCGACTTCCGGAGGATGATCTCTACTTTATCGCGGATCGAACGTGGACGAACAAAGCGCCACTCCGTCAGACCCCAGCCGTCATCGATCTCGCGGAGGCGCTCATCAATCGTAAGAGACGATGAAATAAGTTCCTTCGACGGAATGCGATCTTTGAAGAGGTTCAATGCTTGAACTGCCGAGAGGAGTTCTTCTTTCGCCATACAACTCTTGCGCTTCTTTAAAATCTTCACCATGTGATCGACGATGAGGGTGATGTCTTCCATGGCGAGGCTCTCGAGCCGCCAGAAAGGAACAAACGTTCCGCTATGACCGCTACTGTTCATCTCGCTATCGATCGAGAAGGAGAGGCGCAGCACCGCACCATCAAGCTCCGTTGAGTTTGGCATGCGCTTTAAGACCTGGCTAATCACATCATCTTCACGCATGAGACCGCCATTCATACGAAGGATACTCTTGGCGAGCTCGTTTACTTCGTTCAGCTTTGTCGTACGAACCGTACGACGCAACTTGCTCAATGCAATACCTTCGATCTGGCGAATACGTTCGCGTGTGACCTTAAAATGCTTGCCAATCTTCTCCAACGTTTGCTTTGGTTGACCTTGTAATGCAAAACGGCGACGAATCACCATTGCCTCCTTCTCCGTCAGCACCATGAAGAGATCATCAAGCAATGACTGAAGGTTGATGGCAACCTTGGTCGATTGAGCAGACGGATGCGACGCGAGTGATGGAGAGGAGTCAGCCATAAGGTCGGGAAGGAATGAACAACCATCGTTTTACCAGAACATTGACAAGATCAAAAGATATTCCGGTGGTTCGCCTGGACTGTTATCCACAGTCATAGTGCGGTAAGCAGGCAGAAACAATTGGTAATTCAAAAGGACAGGATAGCTAATTTATAGCATTTTTAGACTTTGTCAACACCCAGAATACACCGAATATGATCAATGTTTCTTCTTTATCATTTTTTTCTTAACATGTGACGTATTTTGCTGCAAAAACGTCGTCAGAACAATGCATGCGGCCTTTGCATCGCCATCACTGGGCGTGTGACGATCGGTGGTAAAACGCTCATCAATGAACGAGACATTGTAGCCTTGCGACACGAGTTGTGCACCGAACTGCTTTGCATATCGCGCCTGCGACCCTTCGACACCCGAGAGAAGGAGTGGCAACCCAATGACAACATCATGCACCGAGCGTTGCTGAAGAATATGACCGACGGCTTCAAATAATTCATCGTCACTGAGGTGATGAATTGTATCGAGGGGTATGACGAAATCGATCTGCGAATCAAACAACGCGACACCCGTCCGACGTTCACCGACGTCGAGTGCGATCAATTTCATACACGTCACTTCGAAGCAGCGACCAGCAGTTTCGCCATCGATGCCTTCTTACGATCGGCATTGCGACGATGGATGATATTCTTTTTGGCTGCCATATCGATCGACTTGTAGACACTCGCAAGAAGCTTCTGGGCTTCATCCTTCTTCCCATCTTTGATTGCATCGCGCATTTTGCGCATGAGCGTGCGCATGTGCGTCTTATACGGGAGGAGGCGCGATTGTCGCACCTTGCTCTGCTTTGCGGCTTTAACGGCTGATTTGGTGATCGGCATAGAAAAATTGGGTGAGCGGAGGGTAGGGGAGGGGGGAAAGAGAGTCAAGAAGAAGCAGTTGGACCTCGTAGTACCCATCCCTACACTACGTGGGCATGTGTGGCATTTTCGGATACATCGGCACCGCAAAAAATGCGACGAGTATGGCCGTCGATGGCCTCAAGAGTTTGGAGTACCGCGGTTACGATTCGTGGGGCGTGGCATGGAAAGAGGGGACTACGCTTCGTTACAAGAAGGAGATCGGGAAGATTTCGGGCGTTGACGGATCGACCCTGAGCCAGGACTGCACTGTGGCGATCGGCCACACGCGCTGGGCGACCCACGGGGGCGTCTCTGCCATAAACTCGCATCCTCACTTCAACGAAGACAACACCATCGCCGTCGTCCAGAACGGCATCTTCGAAAACTATCAGGAACTTCGCAACGAACTGAAGGCGAAAGGCCACGTGTTCGTCTCTGAAACCGACACCGAAGTCGCGCCGCACTTGATCGAAGAGTACCTGAAAGAAACGAACGACTTCGCCCGCGCCGTGCAGATGGCCTGCCGACGATTCACCGGACGCTACGCCATCGTGGTCATCAACACGAAAACCAATGTGATGGTCGCGGCGCGCACGGGCTCGCCACTGATCGTCGGCGTCCAAAAAAAAGGAGGTGGGCCTGCCCTGAGCGATAGCGAAGGGTATTTCGTCGCATCTGACACGCCAGCATTCGCGCGCCATACGCGCACTGTGCAGTACTTAGACGACGGCGAGATGCTCGTGACCGACGGCGCCACGATCCTGTTTAGTGACATATTTACGGGAGAGGAAAGACCGAAGCGCGAAATCGAGATCGCCTGGACACCGGAGCAGGCGGAAAAAGGTGATTTTGCACACTACATGCTGAAAGAGATTATGGATCAAAAAGAGAGCATCGCACGCTCCGTGAATCAAAACGAGCATGACATTCTGACGATCGCGGATGCCATTCGACATGCAAAGGGAACGTTCCTCGTCGCGTGTGGTACCGCACACAAAGCGTGCGCTGCGGCGGAATACTTTTTCTCGGTCGTGGCGTCGCATCACGTGAATGTCGTCCCTGCGAGTGAGTTCAAGGTGTACCACCACTTCCTGAAGCCCGAGAGCCTCCTCATTGTCGTTTCACAATCGGGTGAGACGGCCGACGTGCTGGAAGCGATGATGGTTGCAAAGAGTAAGGGTGCGAAGGTGCTCGCAATTGTGAATGTCAAAGGATCATCGATCGATCGCGCAGCAGACTACACACTCCTCATTCATGCAGGGCCCGAACGCGCTGTTGCATCAACGAAAGCATTTACCGGTCAGCTCTCAGTTCTCCTCCTTGTCGCACACGCACTTGCAGGAACGTTGCAGCAGGGGAAACAATTGCTCCTCGAAACATCGTCGCTCATCAACGACATGTTGAACCCCCGCTACGTTGATCGTCTTAAAACATTGGCGGAAAAAATAAATAGAAACGAAAACATGTACATCATCGGTAAATCCTGGAATTATCCGTTAGCACTCGAGAGCGCGATCAAAATTCAAGAAGTGAGCTACATTCACGCAGAAGGTTTTGCCGGAGGAGAATTGAAACATGGACCCATCGCACTCATTGAACGAGGGACACCCTGCATTGTCCTCGCTGGTCGCGATGAAACACTCTCCGATATTCTCAGTAATGCGATTCAGTTAAAAGCTCGCGGCGCACTGGTCATCGGTATTGCACCGGATGAAAACGAAATATTCGATGAATGGGTGAAGGTGCCAGATGCGGGTCCCGCGCAGGCAATCGTGAATATCATCCCGATTCAAGTGCTGGCGTACTTCCTGGCTGTACAACGCGGAAAGGACCCCGATATGCCAAGGAATCTGGCGAAGTCTGTAACAGTAAAATAATGACCCAGCAGCAGCCGTTCCTGGCTGCGGCTGAAATAAAGAAACATCAGCAACCTGTCCTGAGCGACGCCGAAAGGTAGGCGCGGTCTGTTAGTAACGCAGCCAGGAACGGCTGCTGCTAGTACCTATGTGTTTACTTCCCATTCGGCGGCACGCCGTAGTATTTGAAGAGGAATGAAGAAATTTCTTTGAAGAGTGGCGCAGCAGCCGTTGCTCCGTGCACAGATCCTTTCGGTCGGTCGAGTTTTACAAGAATAATGAAGCGCGACTGCGGCGAAGGATCATACCCCATGTACGACGCGATTGTAGAACCCGTCCCCGTGTCGTAGCGTCCGCCCGGTCCAGCAATTTGCGACGTGCCTGTTTTTCCTGCAACGGTGTACCCAGCTGGCCTCCCAACCTTCGCAAACCCTTTGGTTGCTGAACTCACGAGCATCGCCGTGAGGGTTTCGGATGTTTGCTCGGTAATAACTTGATCAATAATTTCACTCTTGGTGAAGACCACCGTGCCATCAGGGTGAATAATACGATCAACGATACGTGGGCGCATGAGCTTGCCACCATTTGCGAGCGCTGCACTCGCGACCGTCATCTGTAGTGGCGTTGCAGACACACCCTGCCCGAACGACGCAGTCGCGAGGAGGGCATCGCTCCAATCTCTCCAGGGATGTACCTCGCCAGGCAGTTCATCTTCTAATTCGATCCCCGTGATGCGCCCGAAGCCAAACCGCTCGAGCATGCGTGAGAAGAGCTTTGCGCCCAGCTTGCCAGAAATATGCGTCATGCAGGTGTTAATCGAAAACTCTAAACAATTTGTCATCGTCACGCGCCCGTAAAACGTACGATCATTATTGTGGATTTCACGACCATCCTTGAGCTTGATCGGTTCTTTATCAAGATACTCGTCACTCGGTGTCACCTCGCCTTGATCAATGGCAATGGCCATCGTCACTGCTTTCATCACCGATCCTGGTTCATAAATTTCCTGCGTCGTTCGATTGAGATACGCACCCACACCAATATTATTTTTGTACTTCAACCATGTGCCCGTGAAAGCCGTGGGGAAGAGTTCATGTCGAAAATGCTCACCGATGTACAAATAATATCGCGCAAACGTATGAAGATCATGACGCAACTCTAAATCTGAAAGGGCATGTTGAATGGCTTCAGGCAGGGTTGCACGACCCTCGGGGGTGAACACATTCCGAATGTAATCGCGAACGATGCGAACATTGGTCGTCGGCTCATAAATTTCGACGACAACTTCTTGTTCCTTCTCATTCGAAAGCAACAGTGGTACCTGCTCATACACACCTGCATATTCACTGCGATCAAAGAGAGGTGCATTCGCCATGGCAAGAATACGACCCGTCATAGGGTCCATCACGATCATCTGCGCACTCTCAGCATTGTACCGCTCAAGGCCATGTTGCAGAATTCGTTCGGCTTCTTTTTGAATGAACGGATCGATCGTCAAAACGATCGTGTCACCATCTTTTGGATTCACGATTGTTTGATCACCCGTCAATATCTGGCCGCCAATGGGAACCTTCACCGTACTGATTAGCCCTTCATGGCCACGTAACTGCGATTCATATGTGCGCTCGATACCGTATTGGGCCTCCTGATTCACGTTGAGAAAACCCACAACGTGCGACGCAATTGTTGGATCAGGATAATACCGCCAGTGCTCTGAAATAAGTGCGATGCCACCAAGCGGATCTTTGATACGCTCAGCTTCAGCAGGGGATGATGCCTCTAACCGTTCTGCAACAGTGCGCTTCATCGAGGCGAGTTTCTGTTGTTTAATCTGCAAACTGAGCTCAGGAGGAAGTTTGCGCATGACAGCGACATACCGCAGGGGGCGGCTCTTGAGAATACTTCGGAGACGATCAGGATCATCTCGTAAAATGTTTGAAAGTTGATTGAGGATAGACGAAAGTAGCGACTGATTTAGCTCTTCTGGATTTGCCCAAATCAACCCTGATTCTTCATTCACTGAAATACCGGGAATGCGCAACTGAGACACTGCTTGCAGTTCAATTTTTGTTGCTCCGTATTTGATCGGTGCGAACACAACACGTTTTTCAGAAATGCGACGTTCAATGTCGCGCGCAAAGAGACGGCGTGCCTCTGTAAGGTCAATCGTCACGGGCAACACTTGTTTCTCGAGGAGATGTAATGGCAATGGTTCGAAGAGTGGGCCAGACGACAGTTGCTTGAGTGTCGTGAGCGGATCGAATGCCGATGCATACGGCGAAGCCGCAAACGAAATGAGCTCGCGCGGACAATCATCAAAACCCCCTGAACAATGCTCGTGGATCTGTGGGGTAATGAGAATGTCGGACAGTGTTTCAGCGACGAGCGACGGTTGAACCGTGCTCACAGGATCAACGTACACAAGATCAAGCGTTGTGTTCGTGGCAAGAATAGACGTGTCATTTGTCTTACTATTCAATGCACGAACCTCCCCGCGCTGTGCAGGCAACTTCACACCGCCGTAGTGCAGTTCCTTCGCTGCCTCGGCGTAGGCAGTACGCTTCACGAGCTGCAATTCAAGAAGCCGCGAAACGATCAGTAATCCGACGAGAAGAAACATCCCATGTACAAAGACCATTC
>CAZLEW010000038.1:0-2260 GCA_964558635.1 uncultured Candidatus Peribacteria bacterium | reverse complement strand
GCAAGAGTAAGCGCTTTTTTTGCGTTTCGCTCTGCTGGTAGAAACGATGCAGCGACATGGACCCAAACGATAGCACGAGGGCTCGTTTTGTGCTATACTGAGGAGATGGTAATTCTCGATCCACTAACCGTCGACGGAGAAGGACTCTTGGCCGCAATCCAGGCGTACTGTGCAGAGAATGGCGCTTCCGATATTCATACATCTCCCGAGCGTGAGCATGTGCGATTTGAAATTCGACTCGACGGACAACTAGTACCACTGCGGACAGTTACAAGGGAGGATTATGAAATATTTGTCCGTCATGTGAAATTCGAAAGCAAACTCAAACTGAACATTCAGAACGTTCCACAAGACGGTGAATATAGTTTTCAATATCTCGATCGTCGGATCAATATTCGTGTTGCGACGCTACCAACACGCTTTGGCGAGACAATCACCCTACGTTTTCTTGACCCCGCGCGGGGGATTCAATCGCTTGCAACTCTCGGTTTCCCTCCAGATTTCGAAGCAGAATTACACTCGATTGCCGCACTTCCGTACGGGCTCGTTCTCGTGACCGGCCCGACCGGCTCAGGGAAGACGACGACGCTCTACGCACTGCTACAGTCACTCATCGGCACGGCGCGGAACATCATCACGCTTGAAGATCCGGTCGAGTATGAAATCCCGGGCATCGTTCAAAGTGAAATCGATCCTGATCATGGATTTACGTTTGCATCGGGCCTGCGTTCTGTTCTTCGTCACGATCCGAACGTGATCCTCGTCGGCGAAATTCGCGATCTCGAAACTGCTCAAACGGCAATCGACGCCGCACTGACAGGTCACCTCGTTCTCTCAACGCTTCATACAAACTCGGCAATTGAAGCG
Organism: uncultured Candidatus Peribacteria bacterium; assembly: GCA_964558635.1. Taxonomy (GTDB): domain Bacteria; phylum Patescibacteriota; class Gracilibacteria; order Peribacterales; family Peribacteraceae; genus DALYDP01. Next base: position 1,393 of record CAZLEW010000038.1, on the reverse strand, counting down.
ATTCCACGCCTCCTCTCGATGGGCGTCTCACCCTATACATTTGCACCTGCCCTTCGTGCTGTGCTCGCGCAGCGACTCGTGCGCGTCCTGAAAAGTGATCTACGTGGGAAGCAATGTGATCCACTGGCGCCTGAAACGTACGAAGGACGCATGTGTGTACCAGAATTATTGACCGTGACCCCTGCGCTGCGCGATTTGATTTTGACACAAGAACGTGAAGACGTCATTGAAGCGCAGGCCAGAAAAGACGGGTATGTCACCATGAAAGAATGGGGGAAGGCACTAGCCGCGCAAGGGATGACAACGATCGAAGAAGCAACGCGCGTCACGGGTTGAGCACAATCTATGACCTTGCGATGATGACCTGTTGGCCGTACGATTTTTCTCCATGCTGCCTCACTATCGTCATCGACGTGGTCCCTACGCCCTTGCAGAACCATCTCCCGTTGGACGAATCTTCCGTCGGGTACTTGTATTCGCCGTCGCTGCATTTGCCTTCTACATAGCGGTGCAATGGGTTCTTGGTTTGCTGGGAATTGGCAATCATCTCGAGCGAAAATCTGTACAACTCGATGTCGAAAGTCGCTCCAATGTGACCGTGTCGCTCGAAGGAGGATTAATGCAACGCCCTGATGATAGATTAAAGCTGTGGCCTGATGATCGTATTGTTTCGAATGCAGGAGGAACTGCACGCATCACGTTTTTTGATGGAACGGTCATGCGCATGGATGAACAATCGGAACTGTCGATTGATGGAAGTAGCCTCGGTACGAAAGAGTCCCAAATCAGCGCAACACTCTCACGTGGTGCTCTGTGGCTCCGCACTCCGAAGATTGATGGATTTAGCGGATCAATCGTTCGGCGTGTGACTACCAAACACTATAGTGTCACCCTTCCATCCGATGCAGAAGTGATCCTGGGTGATCAAAGCATTCTTGTCTTCAGCGCCGATGATGATGGTATTACCGTGAGTGCAGGAGGGGTAGAAGATCTCCTCATTGGCGAAGGGCAGCAGCTCATAGTCCCTGAAGATGCAGCATTCGATGGAGATCTTCGTCGTTACCGTAGTGCGATGGATCCACTTGCCGTACGACGAACATTTATCGAAGAAAGTAGGCAAATCGACATCACTATGGATGATGCAACCACACCCAATACGACGTCGACTGCGCTGGATCTTATGACAATCGATCTCCCAACGGATGGCCAGACCATCTCAGGCAGCACCGTGCGCGTGCAGGGTGTTGTTGGATCACGCATTGAGCGTATTCGTGTGAATGGCTACCCCGCAACGATTCTTCGTTCACAGGGAACATACACGCAAGAACTTGCACTACCAGCAACGGAAACGTTCACCATCCGCGTCGAAGCTCTTGATCGCACGGGTGTTGTT
>CAZLEW010000037.1:8476-9173 GCA_964558635.1 uncultured Candidatus Peribacteria bacterium | reverse complement strand
GCACTGAAAGACAATGTCCCCGAAGCAACGAAGGCTGTCGAACTGCTTCATAAAGCACTCGAGATTGAAGAAGATGCGTACTTCACAAATATTGCAGATGCTCGAGCAAAAAAAGCGACCAAATACATCTCTCATGAATCCTTTTGGTCAAAAGCACTATGACCTACGTCATTCGTTACAGTACCCACATCGATCTCAAGCGCTTCGTGAAACTCCCAAAAACCGATCGCATACGCATCAAAAAAGCGATCGAACAAAAACTCACGACGCAGCCTGAACTCTACGGAAAGCCGCTACGCCAATCACTCGAAGGATGTCGAAGTTTGCGCGTTGGATCCTACCGCGTGATCTACAGGATCGCTGGCAGCTTCGTCGATATTCTTCTCTTTGGCCACCGATCGACGATCTATAAAGAAGGAGAGGACATACTGTAAAACCTAGCTCTACACCGCAATCGGTGCTTTGATCGCGGGATACGGATCGTAATTCTCGAACGTAATATCCTCGAAACGGAAATCTTCAAGTTTCGTGATCGCAGGATTCAGTCTCAGCGTTGGGAGTTGCTTGGGCTCACGCGAGAGCTGTTCTTTCACCTGGTCGACGTGATTGTTGTAGATATGCACGTCGCCGAAGGTATGAATGAATTCCCCTACCTGCAGACCGCACACCTGAGCGATCATGTGCGTGAGGAGACTGT
>CAZLEW010000037.1:1834-8460 GCA_964558635.1 uncultured Candidatus Peribacteria bacterium | reverse complement strand
CGGCACGCCGAGGAACGTATCGGCACTGCGCTGGTAGAGCTGACACGATAGCGCAGCCGTTCCTGGCTGCGATCCTTCACCGACGTAGAACTGGTAGAGCGAATGACAGAGCGGCGGCGCGGTCTTTGTGTGCGAGGCGACATCGACCGGGTTCCACGCACTCACGATGATCCGACGCGAATCGGGGTTTTTCTTAATCAACGCAACAGCGTCGCCTAACTGATCATAGAGCTTCCCATCCGGCCCCTCCCATCGGCGCCACTGCTTGCCATACACAGGGCCAAGATCACCCCATTGCTTCGCGAACGCGGCATCATCCTTCACCGTCTGAATATACGTCTTTTTCTCTGCGAGCCACTGCTCAGAGTACATCGGAAATTTCTCCGTGAGGCCATTGGCAATGAGGTAATCCTGGAACGGCCATTCATCCCAAATGTGCACGTCGTGATCGACTAAGTATTTAATGTTCGTATCACCGGCAATAAACCAGAGGAGCTCATGCACGATCGCCTTTACACCCATCTTCTTCGTTGTGAGGAGCGGAAAACCCTCAGCCAAGTTCACGCGAAATTGATACCCAAATACACTTTTCGTCCCAACTCCCGTCCGATCTCGCTTCTCGTACCCATGCTCCGAGATATGCCGAAGTAAGTGTAAATATTGTTTCATCGCGTCTATGCTATCACGACGTTCAGACGTTGTCTCGAAACACATTTTCCGCTATAATTTTCTGAACATTCACACACAACCTATGGACGAACTCCGCTACATGGGCCACCGTAACGATGCTTCATTTGAAGCATTGAATGACGCCCTCTTCGAGGCAACGCTCACCGGTGATGAAGCACGCATTCAAACATTGCAAGAAACCCTGCGGAAGCGCTTTGGGGATCTCCTGTAAGACCTTGACGTTCACGCATGCTGGGAGGATATTTTTGACATGAGTATCATTGCGGAATTCAAGGAATTCGCCGTCAAAGGCAACGTGATGGACCTGGCCATCGGTGTCGTCATCGGCGCCGCGTTCCAGAAGATCGTGAATAGCATCGTGAACGATGTCATCATGCCGCCCATCGGCGCGCTCATGGGTGCCGTAAACTTCGCCGATCTCTTCATCAACCTGTCGGGCGCGGACGTCACGAGTCTCGCAGACGCAAAAGCGAAGGGTGTCCCGGTGCTTGCCTACGGCGCCTTCATCAACGCCTGCCTCGAATTCCTCATCGTCGCGTGTGCACTGTTCTTTGTTGTGAAAGTGATGAACCGGTTACGGCGACTGCAAGTGAAGAAAGATGCGAATGCGGAAGTGGCAAAATAACGAACAGACAAAACAGCCGCTCTTCAAAGACCATTGGCTCTCAGGAGCCAAATCTACTTTTTCTTCTTTGACTTCGCTCGATCAGACTTCCTCCGCATGAGCGACGACGGGCACTCGTCTTTGAACACACACCCACCACACTTCCTCCCCCGCGCCGTGCACACCGCTCGACCGTGGCTGATCAGTAGTACCGTTACGTCGCGCCACCGTTTCCGCGGGGCGGCATCCATGAGATCAAGCTCGATCTTGATCGGATCATGGTGCGTTGAAAGACCAAGACGCTGCGCAAGCCGGATCACATGCGTATCAACCGCGATGCCGGCGTTAATCCCAAATGCTGCACTCAGCACAACCGACGCTGTCTTGCGACCCACACCGCGCAATTCCGTTAACTCCTCCATGGTCCGCGGCACTTCCCCGCCATGCTTTTTAAGCAAGATCTGGCACGTTTCTTGAATGTACGCCGCTTTCACACGAAAATGCCCGCTGCGGCGGATGTCGCGCTCTAACTCTTCCCGAGGCACAGCGAGGTAATCGTGAGCCGTACGATACTTCGGGTACAGCGTTTCCTTCGTAATCCGATTAATCATCACATCGGTGCACTGCGCAGAAAGAATCACCGCAATCAGCAAGTCGAGTGGCGTTCGGTACTCGAGAAATGTGAGAGGAGGATCGTACAAACGATCCAACGTTGAGAGCACCATCGGCAATGGAATACCTTTTCGGCGACGCATGGAATACGGAAGAAAGAATGCTGAATGATGGTAGAACATTAAGGCTATAATTCGTAATTCCTAATTCCGAATTCAGCGCTATCATCGTCGTCCATGGCGCTCCCACACCTCACGGTCTTCGACATCGAAACGACAGGTCTCGACCCAAAAAAAGGACATCGCATCGTCGAGATCGCGGGTGTACGCATCGAAAACGGAAACATCACCGAAAAAACCTTCGAGAGTTTTGTGAACCCCGAACGGCCAATCCCCCCCGAGGCGCGGCAGATCAATGGTATTAGCGATAGCGACGTCAATGCAGCACCGACGATCATGAGTGTCCTCCCTGAGTTCCTCGCATTCGCGCAAGGATCGATCCTCGTGGCGCACAATGCCGCGTTCGATATGGGATTCCTCACTGCCGAAAAAGAATTTTGCTGGGGGTACGTCGAATTACCGGAATGCTTCTGTACGATGCGTTTAAGCCAGAGCCTCTACCCGACGGCCTTTCGTCACAACCTCGATATCTTGAGTGAAAGATTTGGGATCACCCTGCCCGAGGGTCGCCACCGTGCGCTTCCGGATGTTCTTCAGACGGCCAAAATTCTCCTGAAAATGGTCGATGCCGGGAAAATTCAATCGTGCGACGAACTGCGAAAACGAGCGCAATTAGCGCAAGCTGTCGCAGTATAAGTCATGCCTCGGTACACCGCAGGGTGCCATGCTGAGGCATAACCCTGCGGCACTCGGCATGACACTGTATACTCTTTATATGATTCTGAAGATTATCACCGGCGAGAATCAGAACATCCTACGGACGAAGACGAAGCGCGTGCCCGCAGTCACGAAAGATATTCAACGCCTCTTACGTGAGATGGAGAAAGCGACGATTAAAGCCGATGGCCTCGGGTTAGCGGCTCCCCAAGTAGGCAAAGATCTTCGCCTGTGCATCGCGCGGATCCACGGCCGCCTCACGCCGCTCGTGAACCCGGAAATTACGTGGAAGAGTCGCGCGACTGAAACCGCAGAAGAAGGATGCCTCAGCCTGCCTGGCGTGTGGGTCCCAGTCACCCGCGCATGCGACATCGTCGTGCAGTATCAAACCGCGCGCGGCGACAAGAAAGAGTTGAAGCTCTCAGACATGGACGCCCGCGTCGTACAGCATGAAACTGACCATCTCGACGGGAAACTGATCATAGACTACACGTCGTCGGCGGTCATTTTATGATCATACCCCATGATGCCTCGTAATGCCTCTCGTGCTCTACGAAGGCGAGACTTTATCTCCTTCTCTTCAATATCTAGCATTGTAGCCGCTTCAGCATACGTGAGCCCATCGAAATACACCGCCTGCACTACCTGCATTTGATCACTCGAAAGGACTTGTAAGATAGAACATATATACTCTGCCCTCTCACTCTGCTCCATTACCTGAGGAGGAGTACATTGATCACCTGAAACAAACCCGCCAATTCCTTCCGAGTGATCATCACCATGATCATCGAGCGAGAGCATGGAACGGCGTTTCTCATGCCGCAGTACGTCGATCGCGACACGATGAAGAATCTGGAAGTACCATGGTTTTACCTCCTTCGTGCGGTCAAAACTTCCTTCTCGGAATGCCTGCAGTGCCTTTATGGTCGCACATTGCAACACGTCATCCACCAAGCTTCGATCCCGCATCATCTTACCAACAAACGCGCCTGCCTGATGGCGAAGCACATGAATCAACGCCATGAACACTCCTTCCCCTTCACAGGAGGTGAGTATCGTCCGGTCTGAGGACTCAAGCGACATAGAGGGGCAGAACGTACACCACTTCTCGTAGAGATCAATCATCTAAACAAGTAATACCGCGATTCTCCAGTATTTTCTCCAACAAACATCGCGCGACATTCAATCGTCGTTTGATCGTACCGATCGGAATCGGCTTATTTTTTTCTTCTTCTCTGGTTAAAATAGGAACCATCTCTAGCAGTGTTAGGTCTTCAAGATAAAAAAGCTCAAGCACACGGACATACAGTGCTCTTTTCTGAATTCGCAATGTTTCTAAGGATGCTTGAACGATTTTCCTCATTTCATTCAGCTCAACGTGCGGGTCGTACGATATGCCATCACGTTCTTCCTCGAAATGAGCATGCGGATGATAGTTATTCTTTATTAAGCAATTGATAGCGAGATTATGTGCGATTGACTGAATCCAACTCTTGAATGAAGCATGCTTGTTCAATGCGCTTATCTTATTCGCTACTCTCAAAAAAACTTCTTGTACAATATCATCCGCATCGTCTGGATTCTTCAAAATATTATTCGCAATACGGTGTACAAACCCACTGTGTCGTTGATACAACACATTATATGCTTCGTTACTTCCACCCAGAAATGCAGCAACAAGCACTGCATCATCTGTAGAATCGACATCCCGAACGTCAGAACCTCGCACGAGAGAAGGCATATAAAATAATTATCTCACTAATTATATTTTTGTCAACTACTGAGCACACAGCGAACTTCGCTAGACTGATCGGCCTAGGTTACTATCTATCACGAATGACCAAACAACTTGAGGTAATCATCGGGTTGGAAGTGCACGCGCAAATGAGCACGAAGACGAAGATGTTCTGCGGGTGCGATAATGACGCCTTCGATAAACTACCGAACACGACTGTGTGCGAGATCTGCATGGGCCACCCAGGCACCCTGCCCGTCCCGAATGCTGCAGCAATTGCGAAAGCCGTGAAAGCATCACTCGCGATCGGTTGCACCGTGGCTGACGACTGCCACTTCGACCGTAAGCACTACTTCTACCCTGACCTGCCATTTGGCTATCAAATTTCGCAGTACGACCACCCCCTGGCAGAGCACGGCGTCGTACACTATGACTTAAAAGACGACAGCGGCCGCACAGTGCGCGAAGCCGTCTGCCGCATTCACCGTCTGCATATGGAAAACGACGCAGGCAAACTCAGTCACTATGGCAGCACAACCCTCTGCGACTACAACCGCGCAGGAACACCGCTGATGGAGATCGTCACAGAACCGGATTTGCGATCGAAAGAAGAAGCCGTCGCCTTCGCCGAGGAACTCCGCCGCATTTTGATCGCCGTCGATGCCAGCGACGCCGACATGTTCAAGGGCATGATGCGCTTTGATGCCAGTATTTCGCTGCGAGAAATCGGCACCGAAGCTCTGAATCCTCGCAGTGAAATTAAGAACCTGAACTCGTTCAAAGCCCTTGAACGCGCACTCGAGTATGAAGAGCGCCGTCTGCGTGGACTGTGGGAAGAAACGGGCGGCCCACTGAAAGGGAACATCACCGTTGGGTGGCAGGATGACGAAGGAAAAACCCGCATGCTCCGCGACAAAGAAGATGCGCAGGACTACCGCTACTTCCCGGAGCCTGATATCCCGCCCTTGCACTTCACACAGGAAGAAATTGCCGCAGTACAAGCAACCCTCCCTCCGCTCCCGCGCGAACTCCGGAGGCGCTACACGAGTGAAGGCCTCGACGAAGCGCAGGCGATGCAGCTGCTGGATGACCCCGCGCTCAGCGCGATCTTCGATGCCGTATGGAAGGTCACAGGCGATGCGAAGCGCACATCGGGACTCGTCCTCACGCAGCTCCAGGGGGCCTTGAAGGCGGAAAATACAACAGCTGCGGATGGCCCATCGGTTGCGGCAATACTTGAACTCGTGGAGGCAATCGATACTGGCGTGATTGCCGCGAATGCCGCGAAAGAAGTTCTGCCCGCGATGGTGCAGACGGGCAAGCGCGCAGGGGAAATCATTGAAGAGAAGGGCCTGAAGCAAATGACCGATACCGGTGCACTTCAGAAATTCGTCGATGAAGCGATCGCTGCGAACCCAAAGGCAATCGACGATTACCGCAGCGGCAAACAGTCGGCCCTGGGTGCCATCGTCGGCCAGGTGATGAAATTGAGCAAAGGATCGGCCAACCCAGCGACCGTACAAGAATTGCTGAAGAAGACGCTCGGGTGATAGGCTCTCGCCATGAAGCACTTCCCCTTCGTCATCGCAACCCTCTCGCTTGTCATGCTCGCTGCATGCCAACCAGCGACACCAAGCGGTGAACGCGTGACGATCGCATGGGGTTACGAAAACAAGGAGACAGACGACACGGGCAAAACGACCGCAGACGTATCGCTTGTGATTACGAAGGCGAACGGAAAAAAGCATACCCTCCCCCTTGGGTCGTACGTTGGTTGCGGTTCAGAAACAACACCAGCAGAAGGAGCTCTCTTAACCCTCAAGTGCTGGTGGGCAGGAAGCGGCGATGAGTTCCAGATCCGCACCGATGCAACGAATGTCCTCGTGATAGAACATCGCACACTCGACGAAGAACTCCTAATTCCTGCGTTCAAAACTGTGCGAACGGTCGCACTGGAGGATGGTGTCGTGATTGTCCCCGTCGCAACGGACGCACCCTAACCTTGTCATGCAGGATGATCGGTTGTATCGTATCTTACCGACCATTCGCACCATCATGTTTTACCCATGGAAAGCGCTTCCTCGAGCGTTTTCCGTGGAGAATCCGTGCACAAAGAAAGGAATACAATGCAGGCAACTATTCTTAGTTT
>CAZLEW010000037.1:0-1824 GCA_964558635.1 uncultured Candidatus Peribacteria bacterium | reverse complement strand
CACGCTGTATGCCGTGAATGCGGTCATTACGCAAAAGTATTTCCAAGGGAGTCACCCCACGTGGACACTACTTATTTCAAATGGGCTGGTCCCGATGTTTAGCATCGGCACCATTCTCATGCTACACATGTCAGGCAAAAGCGTTCCCATCGAAATGAGCCCGATACATGCAACGCTCTTTGCCCTTCTGTGTGGAACAATGCTTTTTATCGCAAATCTCTGTTTTTATGGTGCATATAGCGCTGGCGGCAGCGTTACACTCGTTACGACGATCATCTGCCTCCTTCCGCTTATTAGCGCAGTCATCAGCATTCTCTTAGGGGGCAAAGCACCAGCGATGAATGAAATCATCGGTGCAATCATCGTCATCGTAGGGATTGTCGTACTCGTTTATCCAAAAAAGTAGACCTGCACGGATCCACGGACAACGCCACCCCACTCCGGGGTGGTGATTTTCGTATGCGTCAAAACTATTCATTCTCACTATTGCATGAACAACAAATATATTCAGAATACATTCTTTATAGCTTGTACAGGCCAGATACTTGTCACAGAGAATGGGAACTGTATGATGGCGTGATTTGCAAACAGCAGCTCACTGAGCGCCCGACAGCAAGTCACCCACACACAACACACAGACAAACACTCGTTCTTTATTACTCCACCGACCGATCCATGTACTCCTCGCTTCGCGAGCGTACATGACTCGCAGAGAGAGTGATGGTCATCTGACCCCATGCTCGTTCCTCCCGGCCACACATTCGCTTTTTGTGCACATACTGGGCATAGGTTACGTGATCATGGATGCTCGTTGTGACCATCACCCTCTCTGCTCTGCAACGTTTCGTACGATGGAGGTTGAGGTGACCGTCGTACGCGCCCCCCTTCACTCCCCAGTGTGTCACCTGCGCCGCAAGGCCGTGCTGATACCGGTCCGGGGACCTGGTGTGGTTACCAGGAGAAACAAGAAACCAGAGCAAGGCAGAGACCCGAGGCACTCCTCGCCTCAGTCCCCTTCCATATTCGCTCAACGCCACCAGATGGCGTCGATAGCCCGGAAGACGGATAAAAACACCAACACAAATAGGTCACGCGAGTGGCCTTTTTGTTGAGTCGTGGGAAAACCAAGGTTTCCCCACGGGCCCCTTCCTTCAAAGTGCGCTCAGTTTCGCCAAAGGCTCACTTCGCGCGATCCGCTCTCCCGCTGCGGCGGGCTCGCGGTTGTTTATGTCGCTTCGCGACCATCTGGTTCAAAGAAATCGAAATATCCCAGGGTGCTATCTTTCTTCAGAAATTTACTCAACAGGTAATTGCCCTAATACTCTCTCTTTAAAAGCACCAGTGGCGTACTCCAGTAAAGAATCATCTTCCTTACGACCCAATTTAATCAATAATGCAGAAAACTCCGCATCGGATAAAAGCACATCTACAATAGCTCCAACACCTCCCCTACTATTAAAAACCGTTTCAAGTGCATCGAACTGTGCCTCAGACAACATGCCCACACACTCTGCGCTGATTGCTTTTCCTTGGCTCTGTAATTTTGTCTCGACTATACTTCTTCGTTCCCTCCATGGCATACGATCAGGACCATTTGAGCCGAGATGCACTGTTTCGCCCACCATAAGAGATATAGGAAAGAGTTCAGAATAGTATACCATACATCTTCCCCTAAATACACCGCTAAATGGCCAGCATTAGGCCTGCAACCGCCGTCGCATCTCCTCTTCTGCCCGGAGTAATTCTTCCTGCGTATTGATGGTGAAGCTTTCGCACGGCTGAAGCACATCGAGGGCGTGCACATCCTTCCCAACCGACAGTAAG
>CAZLEW010000036.1:4825-9642 GCA_964558635.1 uncultured Candidatus Peribacteria bacterium | reverse complement strand
TGACATTCAGCGTCAGATTATCACGATAGAACCAAAGCATCACGAGCTCTGTAAGAAGCACGAGGGCAAGGGACCACTTCCACGGCAGTCGAGACGCGATCCAAAAACCAACCAGCATAAAGAGGACGTCGCTCACGGAATTCACGATACTGTCACCCGTGTAACCAAGCGACGCCGTTGCAGAGCGATACCGTTCGATGATCAAGGGAGAATTTTCGAGGAGCTCCCACCCGATCTCCATCATCAAAGCGATTATCATCCGTGCTCGCAGCGATAGACGATAGGCAATGACAAGGAGTAGCGCATAGAACATAATCCCATGAAGGACGTGTGACGATGAATACGGATCCGCAACATTCTGCGACGATGCACTCCCCCAGGCATCGAGTGTCCAGAGATGAAAACCGCATTCACAGTATGGAATGCGCCCCATTGCATGCAGGATGCCAGCTAACGCAATGAGCATTGCGACGACAATGACGACGGTACCGCGCGATACGTTCTGACGAGGAATCATGTGGGAGAGAGCATACATCAATCGCATCATTGATATACTGGAACCCGAGAGTATTGATTGCTACAGTAGAAACTTCCGCTTTCAGCCTCCTATGACATCTTCATCCATCAAACGTATCGGTATCCTCACGGGCGGCGGCGACTGCGCAGGCCTCAATGCTGTGATTTCCTCGATCGTCCGCGCGGGCGTGCCCATGGGGTATGAGTTCGTCGGGATTCTGAAAGGATGGGAGGGGATCCTTGATCCGACCATGCTCATCCCCCTCGGAATCGACAACATCCGCGGCATCAGCCATATCGGCGGCACGATGCTCCGCACCACGAACCACGGTCGATTCGCTGCGAAAGTTGGAGAAGGGGGTGTTTCGCGGATTCCGAACGAGATCCTCGAGAGTGTCGCCAGAAATATGAAGGACAACGCCATCGATGCGATCATTGTCATCGGCGGCGATGGCACCCTCAACGGTGCAGAACAGCTGATGGAGCAGACGGGGATGAACGTCGTTGGCGTCCCGAAAACGATCGACAACGACATTGAAGGCACCGACCGGTCATTCGGCTTCTCGTCGGCGGTCGAAATTGTGCGCGAAGAACTCACACGTATTCACACGACGGCCGCGAGCCACGACCGTGTGATGTTTGTAGAAACCATGGGAAGACACGCGGGATGGATCGCTCTGTACGGTGGCATCGCGGGTGGGGCGAGTGCGATTTTCCTCCCTGAATTTCCGTTCTCTATTGATGGCCTCACGACATTCCTACGCGGACGCGTGAAAGGAGGGGCGCTGTCATCGGTGATTGTCGTCGCTGAAGGGGCAAAAATCGGCGGCACGCTCTCGACGAAGAAGAAAGGAGCGAGCGATGCCGAAGCACAGCTCGGTGGAGCAGCAGAACGGCTCATGGCGGCAGTTGAAGCAGCTGCGCCACACGAATTTGAAATGCGCTCGGTTGTCCTCGGGCACGTGCAACGTGGCGGTAGCCCCAATGCCGAGGACCACATCCTCGCACGCGCGTACGGTGTTGCGGCCATCGATGCAGTTCACGCAGGGAAATTCGGGCATATGGTCTCCTTCCGCAACGGAAAAATTATAACAATCCCTATCGCCGAAGCGACGGGGAAACTAAAACGCATTACCAAGGATGACCCCGTCTACATCGCCGCCAAAAAAATCGGGGTGTATATGGGCGACGCAGCATAAGCGATAAGAGCTATGATCCACCACGGTCATGCGCTACGGTGAAGTTTTCCACCCTCACCACATGGGCGCCATCACCCCGTTCATTATTCTCCTCATCGTCGCACTGATCTTCAACTACATCCCGATGGAAGCACGGTTGAAGCAGATCGGCTACATCGTCATCGGCATCGTGGCCATCGTGCTCCTCCTACGATTCGCGGGGATTATGTAAAGTGTGGCAACGCGCGGACATCGGACAGTGCAGTACGCATACTTACGACCAAGTTAGGGCATGCCTCCAACTCCTCGATGGTCATCCACGCAAATCCGCCTGTCTTGCCCACTTCCAATCCGTCGGTTGGCTCCCCTTCCACGATCTCACACAAAAACGTGTGCACGTCGAACACGCCCTCTTTTGTCACGTCGGTCGGATACACGCCGATTTTCGATGTAATACGTACAGTAATGCCTAACTCCTCAAGCAATTCGCGCACAACTGCTTCTTTCATCGTTTCACCGGACTCTAACTTCCCGCCTGGCGGTTCGATCCGCAGACCGTGCTTGATATTATGAACAACGAGAATCTTCCCATTCTCCACGATGATGCCCGCAACAACAGCCTTGCGAGGAATTGCCGCCGATTCACAATTGAATGTTTCAGACATGGCGCTGACTGTAGCACGACTCTTATTTAAAAGCGTTGGCTGTGCCACGTGCCTACACGTCGAAGTGCGGCATATCGGGATGCAGGCATGAACGCGAGAAGCGCACTGCGAGCGTTTTTACGTGGCAGCCCTACCGGGAATCGAACCCGGCTTTCCTGGATGAGAACCAAGTGTCCTAGCCGATAGACGATAGGGCCGCGGCTATACGATCATGAGAATGAAAGCCCGCGGAGTATAGCAAAGGCGCATTCCTCCACAAGAGAACGGGTTATTCTGTCTTCTTTTTCAGCTCGTTGTACGTCTTGAAATACGCCCCTCCCGCCTCGCCCAGAACCCCCACAAACCCGCGTGCGAAGGCAGCAACGTTCCCCGTAATGCCTTTTGGCTTCTGTGTCGCTTTCTTCGGTGCAACCTTCGCCTGCTCCTCCATCTTCGTAAAACCCCACTCGATGCTACGGTCGATCCCGTGTTGCACATGGGCGTAGCCATTGCCAAGGAGTCGTGCGATGCTGCGTAGCTGATCAGACATGACGCCAGTATAGCGTACTACGCATGATGATACCCCGATCCCTTCAGAATTTCCGTCGCGCGGTAGAGCTGCTCGAGAAACACCACGCGGCACAGTTCATGCGGAAGGGTCATATCCGAAAGGCGAATCTTCCGCCCCGCGTTCTTTACGTCATCGACAAGCCCATATGCGCCACCAAGGAGGAAGACGACATGCATGCCCTGATCCTTCGCGACACCAACAAGCTTGCTGAAGTCATCACTTGTCATCCCCTTCCCCTTTTCATCGAGCACGAAGAGCGCACCACCGATCTTGTTCGCACTATCAATAAGTCGCGCGGATTCGTCACGCTGTTGCTTCTCCGGATCTTTTTCCTTGCTCGGCGGCAACTCGACCACCTCAAACTTCGCTACACGTTTCAACCGCTCAAGGTAAAAATCACAACCCTCCTTGGCCCATGATTCTTTTACTGAGCCGATGCAGAGGAGGGTGATGCGCTGCATTTAATGTTTTTGAAGAACAGACACCGTCTCAATATGCGCCGTGTGTGGGAACATATCGACGGGCTGCACCGTGCGAAGGTCATACCCAGATTTGAGCAGCACCCCCAGATCGCGGGCAAACGTCGCCGTATTGCACGAGACATACACGATCGTCCGTGGGGCATGCGCAATAATCGACTCAAGTGCTGCAGGGTGCATCCCTGCGCGGGGTGGATCCACAATCACAACATGAAACGCATACTTCCCGCCAGGCTTCAACTGGTCTGCCAGCACCTGCTCTGCCCGCCCCTTATAGAAACTAATATTCCCAATGCGATTCTTGCCTGCAGATGCGAGCGCATCTTCAACCGCCGTTGGGTGACTTTCAATCCCTACCACTTTCTGCGCATACCGCGCCAGGTACTGGCCAATCGTCCCCATACCACAATACGCATCGAGCACGGTATCGGACTGCTGAATATCCGCCACCTGTGAAATTGCATAATAGAGCTTTTCGGCCGCAAGTGTGTTGGTCTGGAAGAACGAAAACGGCGAGATATCAAACTCGAGGTCAAACAAGCGTTCGCGAATCGTCGGCTTCCCCACGAGCGGGTACACCGGTGGATTTTCTGGTTTATCATTCAGCCCCGTCGACTCGATAACCATGAGCGACGCAAGACCTGGCCTCCCACCAAAGCGCATGAAGTGCTGAAAGAGCGGCTCCAGCTCCTTCTTCTTTGCATTCACCATGAAGGCAATCATCTGCTCGCCCGTGTGGCTCCCGCGACGGAGGAGGAGGTTGCGAAGGAAACCCTTATGCGTCTTTGGGTTATAGACAGGCAACTTCGTATCCTGCATGAAACGACGCACATCCATGAGGAGCATCGAGAGCGATTCGTCGTAGAGGTGACACTCTGTAATAGGCAACACCGTCGACCATTCGTTTGGTTGATGAAACCCAATCGTTGGCCCTTCATCAATATGCAGACGCTTTCCATTCTTTTCCTCGACGCGCATCGTCGTAAACCCAAAGCTCATCTCAAGCTTGTTTCGGTAATGAAAGACCTGCGGGCTCGGGATGATCTTGAGCACACGACCAGGCAGTTGCTTGCGAATTGCTTCGTCGACCGGCGTCAGATGCTCGAGTGTCTCGCGGACGATATCTTCTTTGTAGGTCAGCTGCTTATCGTAGGGTAATTGTTGCCACTGGCAGCCGCCACAGGTTCCGAAGTGCGGGCAGCGCGCAGGGATCTCATCCTTCGATTTCCGGAGCACTTTCACGATCCTCGCCTCGGCGAAACGATCTTTCACCTTCGTGAGGACCACGCGCAATTGCTGCCCTGGTACAGCACCCGTTACGAAGAGGGAGATGCCATTGAGCGTGACGAATCCAGCTCCTCCATGAGTCAATTTCTCGATGGTGACGTCGTGCTCCTGCCCTGTATGGAGAGGAGTCTCAATAGTTGAC
>CAZLEW010000036.1:1479-4815 GCA_964558635.1 uncultured Candidatus Peribacteria bacterium | reverse complement strand
AGTTGACATAACTATAACAGTATGGTAATAATACTCCCTTTCCCTTTTACCACGCCAGATGCGTCGATATGCCATTCTCACTGGGGTACTCTCGCTGCTCCTCGGCATCGCTGCGATTCTGTTGGCTGTACCGAGTGTAGCAAACGATCGCACAGTCGCAACCGTCCATACGGCAGCATCGATGCTCCCGAAACGCACGACGAAAATTGCCTCATCACAGAAGAAGCGTCGAATACCGCTCGTTGCAGCTGTCATCGCCAAAAAGCCAGAATCGACGTACCTCCCTGCTGTCGATATCCCTGGTATTACCGAAACGCATAAGAAAATTGCAACCGCAGTGCTTCGCGCTCTGCCCTCTGCGTGCCGCGATAACTTGAAAAATTTTGCCGTCCTCTACAAAAATGCAACGAGGCGTGGCCTCGGCGGGAAGACAACGATCATCCTCGATGGCTCTGTACCAGACACGGAATTTGCCGCGCTGCTCGTGCATGAATGCGGCCATGTCATCAGCGGCAACCTCGTCGGGAGTGCCGATTCTGGCGACAGCGGCTACCGCGACGGCAACGAAATCTACTTTCAGAGTAGCCCTATGGTCAGCTTCTGGAACATCGCATGGACAACGGCTGGCACTAAAAAACCAGGAATGACCGACAACGATTTTATTTCTGGTTATGCGCAGAGCGATCCCTATGAAGCCTTCGCTGAATTATTCGCCGCGTACGTCCTCCAACGCGATATGGTCCGCACTCATGCAAACAACAACGAAACGATTGCACTGCACCTTGCCTGGATAGAAGCCACCTTTCCACTCCCCGAAGATCCTATTGGCAATGGCACAGCCACATGGACAGGAGCAGTCCCATGGGACATCACAAAGCTCCCGCTGACACTTGCACTCCGTTGAGCTAGGCTCCAGGCATGCGCCGCACACTCCATCTTGCTTCGTGGCTCCTCACGGATCTCCTCGTCTTCACTGGCTGCTACGCGGCTGCGTACTTCCTCCGCGTCGGGTTTATCTTCTCGACCGATTTCCCGTTCGACCGCTTCCTTACCGCAGTCCTTTTCGTAGCCCCAATGTGGCTTGCGATGCTCATCGGCACGCGCACATTTGCACTCCTCCGCAATCAACGAAACCTGAGGACATTCTGGTACATCGCGTTCGCAGGCATCGGGGGTGCTGCCCTCTTTTCACTTGTCTACTACTTCCTCTTCGGTGCCTTCTTCAGCAGGGCACTACTCGCGCTCGCGTTAGTCCTCTCGATCATCTGCACATGGGCGTGGCACGTGCTGTTCGAACAATGTTCGCGCATCCTCCTTCGTCATCACCCAGCGTCGTACCCCACACTCATTATTGGTGCGACACGCGAAGCGACACAGCTTATTCACGCCCTCCAGAAACAAAAAAACCCCCTCAAACCCGTGGCGATTCTGGATGGCAAAGGCACGAAAGAAGCGACGATTGCAGGCGTGCCAGTCCTTGGAAAATTGAATAAGCTTGAAGACGTCTTAGAGACGCACGCAATCACACATCTCATTCAATGCAGCGACCTCGAGCAATCGTTGAATTTATTGTCCGCATGCCGAAAACGCGGCATCGTCTACATGCTCCTACCATCCGTCGTTGGCATTGTGGAACGAGATGAACGGATCGAAATGCTCGAACGCTGGTCCGTCACAGCGATCCGCCCAAAGGCGCCGCTGTGGCAGTGGTTCTTCCAATGATGCATTTTCCCGTATACTCCCTCTCGTCATGCGTACGTTCATCCTTGCAGGCGGCTTTGCGACCAGGCTCTGGCCCCTCACCGAACACCGTGCAAAACCACTCCTACCACTCGTCGGTAAGCCAATTCTCACGCATATTATCGAGAAACTCCCTCGAGACTTTCATGTCACGGTGAGTACGAATGCGTCGTTTGAAGAGCACTTTAACGAGTGGCAGAAGCAACAAAAAATGCCCGTGACCGTCTACATCGAATCCGCATTGCACGACGATGCAAAGCTCGGCGCACTGCGTGCAGTTGCTGATTGGATCACACGCGAACAGGTGAACGAAGATGTGTTACTCCTCACGGGCGATAACTACCTCGGGTTCGACATGGCGACGTTCCTCGCCTCTTACCATGTGGGTACGCCACTCCTTGCCGCGTACGACGTTGGTGACCTCGAACAAGCGAAGAAATTCGGCACGATCGTCCTCGGGAAGAACGGCACGACCATCGATGCCTTCGAAGAAAAACCCGAGAAGCCGAAATCAACATTCATCTCAACGGGCTGCAGCATTCTCCCTGCTGCAACATTACCCATCCTTGTAGAATACGCACGAACCCATTCAGATAATATCGGCGGCATTTTCGAAGAATTCCTTCGGCGATCACAACCAGTAAACGCATTCACCTTCACAGAACCGTGGTTCGATATCGGTTCGTTCGATGCCTACCTCGAAGCCACAAAACTCCTCGTTGGCGAGATGGTCGTCGAGGGAGATCAGTCGCGGTTTCTCAATAGCACGCGCGTGGGCAGTGTGGTCCTGGGTGCTGGCAGCGACGTCATCCGCAGCACGCTTACCAATACCGTTCTCTTCGATGGATGCTTCATCGAAGACTGTATCCTCGAAAATTGCATCATCGACAACCGATGCACCCTCCGGGGGGTTGAACTCACCGGGAAAATGCTCCGGGCTGATACGACGTTGATCCTCCCCCATTAAAAGAAGATAAACCCACGGAACGTATCGAACCATGTTGTAGTACAACAGAGGACATTCAAATTGCCCACTACGCAACCTTCGCCTACACTCCCCGGGCATGCGTTTTTCTACCTTCACCATCCTTGGCCTTTCCGCAGCGATTCTCGTCGCCTGTAACGGTCAAACATCCGTCGACTATCGCCTCACGTTCGACACACAAGATCCTGCGACGGTAGAGGAATTATCGAAGGCAACGATCAGAGTGATGCAACGACGCCTCGAGCGGTTGAACGCAGAAGTACTAGATCAGTCTATCGTGCGGGATGCCGACGGCGTGACGCTCTCTCTCACGATTTCAGACAGCACGATCGCCCAAACCCTCACAGAAGAGATGACCGCTCCGTTTGATATGCAGATCATGCTTCAGGCTGAAAGCGCCACAGGCGCCGATATCGCCGTCGAAGGCATGGGTGGCTTTAACGGCACGGGTATCACTGGCAAAGATCTCTCCATCGTCCGTTCTGGCAAAAACCCTGAAACAAGCGGCGGCTACGTACTCATTCCACTCACAGAGAAGGGGCTTACGGTGCTGCGTGATGTCTTCACACGGAATGTCGGGAAGAATCTTGGCCTCTTTGTCCGCGGGAACC
>CAZLEW010000036.1:0-1469 GCA_964558635.1 uncultured Candidatus Peribacteria bacterium | reverse complement strand
CCTTGTTAGTACTCTTGCCATCAAGAGTGCCGATCTTCCAAACCCCCTCGTGATTGACGGCGTCCCTGACGCAGAACTCGCCGCAATCTTCGCCGACGACGTCAATGTCGGTAACCACGTCACAGTCTCCCCCCTCTGATCCATGGCACAACGCTCTTCTTCTTGGCCCGCTGTCACTGCACTTCTTGGTGCGGTACTCCTCTTCATTGCTTTTCCAGCAGAGTGGAAATCGACCTGGGTTCCAACCTGGCTCAACCCCACCTTCCATTTCGGTATCGACCTCGCAGGGGGCACGCAACTCGATTTCCGCATTTCAGAAGATGAACTCCGAACACAGCTTCAAACAGTCGAAGCTGAGCTTGCTGCGGCCGAAGCTGCAGGAGCTGCAAACGATCACATCGTCTCACTCCAAAATCAGCGTCGCGTTATTCAAGAGCAACAGGCAAATTTGGTCGAAGCTATTCGTACCGTCCTTGAACGTCGTATTAACTCACTCGGTGTGAGCGAAGCGACAATCACGCCGTCGTATGTGGGAGATGAAAAACACCTCCTCGTCGAATGCCCCGACGTCATCGATGCAGAAAGCTGCATTAAGACAGTCGGAAAGACAATCCAACTCGAATTTAAGGAAGAGGAGACTGAAGCAACGCCAGAGTATGAACGTGCCGTCCGCGCGAAGGTTGCAGCGACACGTGCAAACATCCGCAATGGCTCAGGAACGCTGCAAAGTATTGGTCAAGATATTGGTGACGAACTCGGCATGTCGTTCATCGACCGTCGCGAGTTCTTCCGTGATCAAGTACCGAAAGGTTTAGAATCACTCTGGAATGAATCCCCTGCGCGAGGCGTCCTTCAATTACCTGGCAGTTTGCCATCTATCTCGAACAATGCTGATGGAACCATCGATACGCGCGACGTCCAAGGGATCTTCCTTGTCGAAGTCCTTGGAGCAAAAACCGAGACGGGCCGAACCTTACAAGAAGCGTCGGTTGCATTCACCGAACTTGCCTCAACACAGGATGGGCTTACTGCTTCTGCAAAGAAGGACGTCGCATTGAATGACACTGTCCCCGTGCGCATTGTTGGGGCGCTCCGCAGCATGGAACAAGGGACTCTCACGACGGCAGCCCTCGATGATGGCACAGCCCATGTTCTCTTTTTGCGACAACGGATACCTGGCAAAGAACAAGTCGACGTGAGCCATATCCTTGTGGCGTACGCCAATGCGCAATCTGCGCTGCCCACGATCACGCGAACGAAAGAAGAGGCCCTTGCTCTTGCCGAAACACTGCGCACGCGCATCGATGGCGGCGAAAGTTTTGAAACACTGGCTCGCACGGAAAACGATGCCCTCACGAAGGACCAAGCTGGCCGCATTGGCCTGGTCGGCCGCGAGCAGCTAGCGGATACCTTTGCAGAGGCAGCCTTCCCTGCGGCAACAGGCCAGATTCTTGGCCCGATCGAAACAC
>CAZLEW010000035.1:0-9698 GCA_964558635.1 uncultured Candidatus Peribacteria bacterium | reverse complement strand
AGGTTGTTTTACCAAGCGCATCAGTTACTTCTCCTACTTTTTTGTATATAACCTTTTTCATTTGAGATAGATCAGCCCCTTCCCAAGCCATAAAGTATTGCCCAGTTTGCACTCCGGGACTTGATGGTTCTTGATTCGAACGGTTTACAACTAGTTTCAATGAATCATTTACCCAAGATTGTAGTGTCTCATCAAAACGTACAGCAATTGTTTGTGAGTCACCTCCCGAATCAGGTACTCCATCTGGTCCAGTGTCGTACGCTTTCACGACTGTCATGCCGGCGGCTGAAAGACCTTGCCAAAGATTTGCCGAAACTCCGTTCTTTTTTACAAAGAAATGCAAGTGAGCATTGTTATGGTTTTCGTCATATCCAGTTTCTTCAGTACCTCCGTAACGGCCACCGATGTACCCAATCGATGCATCTTGTTTAATTGGCATGCCATCATACATTTCTAAAATATTCCCCGTGAGACGCATACCAGTGATTTGTTGTTTGCCATTTACCATTTCATATATTGGTTCATGCTGACGAACTTCATAATGCTGCACTATTGTGCCGGTCGTAGGATGTGGTTTCATCATTCCTTTAAAAATTGGCATGTGCATGTAGCCAGATTGTAACCCATCTCCATGATCGATGACTATCACACCAAGTTTTAGGTCTTTTGCTTCATCTCCAGTATATGAACCACTTACTCCGAAACGAATTGTTCCACCCGCAATGGCTTTTACTTCGTGTCCTCGATCGGTGTCGCCTCCGCCGAGGCTATTTAAGTCCGCAGCGTAGAATTCGTTCCCATCGTGGAATGATGATCCAAGATACATATAGTAGTTTCTAGCATTCCCAAGAGGGAAGTGATCGCGGATCAATGCAGTAATATCGCTCATATTTTCGTTTCCGTTTTCATGTGCATTCGACGGATCTCTTAGATTGTCTGGTAAGTACGTTTCGATCAAAAACGGTTTTGTATCCTGTTCAATTACGGTACCGTCTTCAAGTACGATCCGCAGGTGCAATATGCTACCAGTAAATTTAGGCTCTACACCAAGTCCTGATACCTTCGACGGGAGGGAGATGATCGGCACAGAAATGAAGCTAATACTCCGTGCTCCACTCAGCGGTGCACCATTCTCGAATACTTGTACAGAGCGTATACCTGAAGCCGTTCCTGCCACGTCGAAGCGGATGCGGATATGTTCGTCTCCTGTCTGATATAATCCTTTGTTCGTTGCGGCCATCACGATTGATGGTGCCGACGGTGCTGGATTTAGAGATGTGAGATGCGTGTATTGGGCTGTTTCTAACAGATCTTTGAACCTTCGCGTCACTGCGACAGTATTTCCAGCATTGGCGACATTCATCAGCATCCCTGCTGGGATGTCTGTGATGGCTTGGATCATGAAAGCCGTTTGCCACTGCTCACGTTCGTGACCACTCTGCGAATACATCTGCATGATGCCTGCTACAAGCATATGTCCTGCGATCGTGGATGAATCGAACACTGCGAAATTATCCGACAGTGCGTGATTGCTCGGTACGGTCCAGGAGGATACGTCGTTGTAGATCGAACTGGGTGTTCGTATCCCAATAATTCCCGCTGCTTCGGTGGCAGCAGTCGTATATTCCCCACTCGCTATTCCTCGTGTGAGGAGTTTCTGCGTGCTTGGCGGCAGATCCTCACTTCCCCCCACCCCCTCCCGATCATGCGCAATGTCTTCAATTGTTTCTTCCACCTCCTCCACCGCCTTCGTCAGAATATGTTCTTCATCATCATGCGCATCTGCCACAGCCTCGAGCACCGATGGATCCACGGCATCGATGATCGCCTGTGCAATATCCATCTCTCGTAGTCCTATGCGTTCTGCGAAGGCTTGCGTGTGTGCGTCCAGACTACTCAAGACGTGCCGAATGCTGCGTTCGGTCACTGCTTTCCGTCGCTCGTCGCCATTACTTCTACTGTCTTCCGATAACTGCTCGAAATAGTCTTGAATATACTCCGTATCACTTTTGGGCTGTTTGCCTGCGGCGGTATCTGCAGCAGACTGTGTTATGGCATACGCTTCAGCCGCTTGTTGCGCCTTGTTCCTGCTCAGGTTTGGGAGGATCTCGTCGATGAGGTGTCGTTCTTCCTCATGCATGTGGACGAGGAAATCCTGCTCGGCGTGGAATTGTGTCCACGATTCGTTCCAGAACTCGGCTGCAGATGGCATGGCAATGCCGCACGACGAGAGGAAACCAACTTCTGCCATGTATGCAGGCGTCAGGAGAAGAGCGGCATACGTTTGTTGGAATGCGTTCCACTCCATTTGTTGGCTACTCCCAGCGTAGATGCGCGCTGCAGCCTGCATCGATGCATCGATGATCTTCAGCCCGACATGTTCCATATCTGCTAACGCGTCCCGTAGTCGATGCAGTATATCCGACTGATCACTGTGCAATCGGTCTTCGACCATGCCACCTGTGAGCGTACCGTTGGATGCTGCCACCCGCGCCGCAACCCATACCGCTTCATCGACAGGGAAAATGTCAGGAAACGCGGCTTGCATCGTTGCTTCGGCAGTGATCCAGATGTTCGTGAGGGTTGGGTAGGTGAGGCCCTGCAGCGTCTGCCGCTGTACGGAAGCGTTGCTAAAGCTCACATCGGTCCTCGTGATCGCCTCAGATGCCTCGATGCGGAGCTTCGTCCCCAGTGTGATGAACTCTGATTGCATCTCATTCGAGAGCGGTACATCCGTTTCAACCCCAGCAAGCGACGCGAAAGCACGCTCATCGTAGGAGACGATGTTTGTCGTAGCGTTCCACGTTACGGGAAAACTGGCGAGGGTCAGACCATACTCCTGCGTACCGAGTGTGACCTGGTACGTCCCCGATGGGATATCCTGCGTGAAGGTGATCGTTCTCGTAATACCGATCGCACCACCCGCATGGCTGACAGCGATGTGAGCAAGAGAGTTATGAAACCCTTCGATGCCGATCTGCGTTGCGTCTCCCGCTGCATTCATGCTCACCATCAGATGATTGCGTTCTGCAAGTACGGGGAGAATCCGTGGCGAGATCGTGGGACTCGCTGGTTCCGTGTCATGTTCCCAGAATCGGTCGATTGGTGTGAGTCTCCCAAAGCAATTCGGTGCTGCGTACCGATCAAAGGTGAAGACATTCTTCTCGAGTATCTCGTTTGTGTCGCCGTTTTTCATCTGGATGTCGAATGATCGCGCGTCCCATTTATTGTTCACGACCTCTGGATCCAGGCGAATTTCTACCATGCCGTTTGCGATCCCGTGTGCGTGTGTCGTGGTGTGCGTGAAGCCGAAATAGGGAATACTGAACGTCGTTTGATCGTACGGCGAGGCGAAGTGCACGATGATGTAGACTGCATCTGATCGGGTTTCATGCCACGAGCTCATTTTTGGCGTCCCTGCATAATTTTTTCCTTCCGATTGTTCTCGAACGACTGATGGCACGGCTGGCTCTCCTGCGATGGGCATCGTCGGAAGTTCTGCTGTGTTCAGAGACGCTTGCGCCGCAAACAAGCGTGCATGTTGCATCGCTTCGGTTACAGTGCCCAATTTCACCTGCGCTTGAGTGCGCGCGACTTCTGCGGTATTCATCACGGTGAGGGCATTGTTCATGGTTGTTGCGAGTGCTATTTCTCGTGTTCGAACAGGGTAGAAAACGGTATTGCGGAAGTTGTTCAGCGTGTTTGCCGTCGTCGTGCGCTCGTATTTGGTTCTGGCAAGTAGGTAGAGGCGATACAGCTCCTTTTCTTGCGCTTCAGCCGCGACGTATTGTTGATAGACAGGTGACCATTGTGATCTGGCGCTGTTATAGGTATTCACAGCATTGGTAAACTGCACATCAGCTGTTGTATATGATTGTTGTGCAGTGATCATCAGTGGCTCAAGCGCGGCGAGGCTCACCGCGGCAACATCGATCTCATTGTGGCGATAGGCATCGCGAAATTCCGCGTCCGTCCTCTCGAGCATGAAGAGCTCCGTAACCTCCTGACCAATCTCCGCCATGACCGTATCGATTGCACGCTCCGATGGTTCGGCGATCGTTTCAGGCTCCTCAGGTTCTTTCCATTCCTCCGGCCCTACGATCACATCACCCTGGATCTCCAACGCATCGATCCCGTAGCTGCCCCCTCCAGACGCGAGGACAGACAGTGTGATGATGGGGTTTTCCGGCGATGCGTCGATATGGATAGTCCCATCTGCATTGCCATCAATCCTCCGTAAGGCACTGTTCACCCATACATACACTTGGGTTGGTAGGATGCCATCCGTCCACAGTTTGACCG
This sequence comes from uncultured Candidatus Peribacteria bacterium, assembly GCA_964558635.1. Taxonomy (GTDB): domain Bacteria; phylum Patescibacteriota; class Gracilibacteria; order Peribacterales; family Peribacteraceae; genus DALYDP01. The sequence continues at coordinate 5,396 of CAZLEW010000035.1, read as the reverse complement.
TGGTGGGGCGCGTGATCGGATGATCAAACCGTACGATGAATGCATCTTGCCCTGATGGACTATCGGGGTTTCCCGCCGTTCCTGCATTCGTGCCAACACTCCGGAGGATTCCACCCGTTCCCGATGTGCCGTAGCGTTCCCATGATGTCCAGACCTCTGCACCAAGCTCAGCATGGAGCTGCAGATTCGTGTGCTCCGCGATGTAACGAACTGTGGGAATATCGATGAAGCCTGTGGCATCGAGGGCGAATCGCTCTTCGAGGCGCTCGGGCCCAGTAAGGCGGCGGTTTGCGTCTGGTCGCATGGAGGGGTGGGGAAGTGCGCAGGTATCACACACTGTCCGAGTCCAATCGACGAGCGGCGAACGCAGATGGATTCCGTCAAGACCCGAAGAGATGACACAGGAAAGAGGCTGAAGGCGTTCTTCGATGAGGAAGATCGGCACGGGTTTGTGGTGCGGTAGTATGTGAAGGAGAACATAATCCCTATTTCACCTGATTGTTTGAGATATTTTGTAGAGTATTTATACTGTATGAATTTCAATAAAGCCCTTCTAAAAGACAAAAAGTACGAATAACATAATTGTTCATTTAGAAGAGAATTTTGAGATATGTGCATGGCAAAAAGAGAAGCGTCTGTCATGCCTCGCTCCATTTATTGCAAAGGTATCGAATATCTGTCTGCTGGTGGGCAGGCTCGGCATGACACATGTCTGTCAGGCCGAGTGCCCCGAGCCAGAGCCGAGGGGTGTACCGAGGCCTAGACAGCGGGGCCGAGGCAAATGGGAACAGAGTGCTCTGTAAAGAATTGCTTTCAATTTGAATTTCCCTACAATACGGGCCGGCTTCGTCCGTTTTGCGGAACTACGCCGTGCCTAGCCTCTTTTTTGTACTTTTATGGATATCCGCAATATCGCCATTATCGCCCACGTTGACCACGGGAAGACGACCCTCGTCGATGAACTGCTGAAGCAAGGTGGTGCTTTTAACTCGCACGAAGCGGTGGGAGAGTTGGTGATGGATAGCAACGATCAAGAGAAAGAGCGTGGCATCACGATCTACGCCAAAAACGCTGCGATCTCGTATAAAGGTTGTCGCATCAACCTCGTTGATACCCCAGGGCACGCCGATTTCGGCTCCGAGGTTGAACGTATCCTCCGCACGGTCGACTGTGTGCTGTTGCTTGTGGACGCTCAAGAAGGCCCGATGCCTCAAACAAAGTTCGTGTTGAAAAAGTCGCTACAGCTGGGGATCCGTCCGATTGTCGTCATCAATAAAATCGATAAGCCGGCAGCCCGCCCGATGAAGGTGGTTGATATGGTGTTCGATCTCTTCGGTGTTCTTGGTGCAAGTAACGAGCAACTCGATTTCCCGTATATCTTTGCGATCGCCCGTGAGGGTATTGCGAAGCGGAAGTTAGAGGATGAATCGAAGGATCTCACGCCGTTGTTTGATTTGATTCTTGAACACGTTCCCGCTCCTGAGCGCCGCATTGACGTGCCGTTTAAGATGCAACCAAGCTCGCTTGGCTACGATAACTACGTCGGTCGCTTGGCTATCGGTCGTGTGTATGAAGGCATTGCCAAAGTAGGGGATCGCGTGATTATTAAGTACGAAGGGAAGGCCGATCGCACGAGCAAAATCTCGAAGATCTTCACGATGCAGGGCGTGCATAAAGTTGAATCGCAGGAAGCCGCAGCGGGCGATATCGTCATTTTGGCCGGTGTGCCCGATATCATGGTGGGTGAAACGATTACGACTGATCCAAATGCCGCACCGATGGCAGCCATCCGTATCGATCCGCCGACGATCAGTATGACATTCATGGTGAATAACTCACCGTTTGCTGGTAAAGAAGGCAAGCTCGTGACTACCCGCCACATTCGTGACCGTCTGATGAAAGAAGTGGAGACGAACGTGGGGTTGAAAGTCGAGGAGGTACCCAATAGCGATAGCTACATCGTGTCTGGTCGTGGTGAATTGCACCTTTCGGTTCTGATCGAGCAGATGCGTCGCGAGGGTTTTGAGCTTCAAGTGAGCCGCCCAGAGGTGATCCTCCGCGATGAACCAGGTCAGGGCAGGCAAGAGCCGATCGAACAGGTGATTATCGATGTGCCAGAAGTCACGGCAGGTACCATCATCGATAAACTCAACCGCCGCAAAGGCGAGATGGTTGATATGAAAACGGAAGATGGACACTCGCGTATGGAGTGGAAAGTCCCCACGCGTGGCCTGCTCGGGTTCCGTGGCGATTTCATTATTGAGACCCGTGGTGAAGGTATCCTCAATCACTCGTTCCTCATGTACGACTCGTACAAAGGCGATCTGCCGGGTCGCGCGCGCGGCTCGATGATCTCGATGCTGCATGGAGTTTCTACTGCGTATGACCTGTGGAATTTGCAGGAACGCGGTGCGCTCTTTATTGCGGATGGCGTAAACATTTACGAAGGTATGGTCATTGGCGAGAGTGCGAAAGATCAGGACTTGGTTGTGAACGTCACGAAGGGCAAGAAGCTTTCAAACATGCGCGCGTCTGGAAGTGATGACGCCGTGAACCTGACGCCAATCAAGCCAATGAGTTTAGAGCAAGCACTCGAGTACATCGACGACGATGAGCTCGTCGAGGTCACGCCCACAAACGTTCGCATCCGCAAGAAGCTCTTGACGGAAGGAGAGCGGAGGAAGAGCGGGAAATAATCGCGGGGAAACCAAGGTTTCCCCACGGGCCCCATCCTTCAAGGAGCGCTCCAGCTTCGGCAAGGCCTCGCTTCGCGCTGTCCGCTCGGCGCGCTCGCGGTAATTTATTGCTACGGCAAAGCCTCCGCGTCTCGTTGGAATAAGTGCGAGTTGATGAGTGGGAAGTGAGCCGTTCTGCACACCGACAGAACGCCTTTTTCGTAATTCGTCGTCATTTCTTCAGTGTCCACGAAAACACATGTATTGCATTTGTATGACAATTGATATACACTCATTCTTAGGATGGCTAAGCGCCCCACCACGATTCGGCTCGATGATCGCGTTCGGAAATCAGCCCAGCGAGAAGCGGAAAAGATGGGCTTAACCTTGAGCGGAGCGATTCACTTGCTGCTCGAAGCGTTCTCGAAAGGGGAGATGGAGATCGGTGTGACGCAGTATCCGAAGCGGTATTTGGAGAAAATTCACAAAGAACTGGACGATATGGAAAGGCTTCGTAAGCTGGGAAAATTAAAAAGTTATGCTTCCGGTCAGGAAATGATGGATGATATTTTGAAGGGGTGAAGTATAGAATCTCTCCTTCTAGACAATTTTTAAAGACTGTTCGGCGCTATGCCAGGAGTGGTCGAAATAAAGTTGTCGACGCAATTCCAGAAGTCGCTGATCTTCTAGCAACGCATGACAATCGGGCTCTCTTCGTTTTACACAGGCGCTGGCGTGATCATGCATTAAAGGGCAATCAGCGTGGCATTCGTGAATTGCATTTGGATGCCGATGACTTACTTCTTTATTGTATTCATGAAGAAGCGCGCGAGATAGAATTCATCGACATCGTCAGCCACGAGGAACTACGGAAGCAGTGAGGATTCCAGCAGCACCCCTGCCTGCCGGCAGGCAGGCGTTCCGGGGTGCGGTGCACTCAGTCAGAATGGGCGAACATCTCATATCGCCCACTCTTTCCTGTGCTGCACCTGTCGCAGTGCGAATTTGACAGTGTCCATCACGACCACGGTGAGGATGGCCGAGATGATGACTTCAATCCAATCGATCGGCAGAAGCGACGAAACTCCTATTGCTTCGCGGAAGATTGGTACGGTGAACATGAGTGGAATCGTCGGGAGTTGGATGCCAATAGCGAGGAGGAGCCACTTGTTGGAGAACATGCCCTTCCACGTCGGTCGCAGGAGCGAACGGAAGACGAAGGATTCCGCGAATTCACCGAACATGAGAGCGAAGAACGCCATGGTCATTGCCGTCTCAACGCTCCGCCCCGTGTGAAGTGCCCACCAATACACCAGGAGGACTCTGGCAGCTGCCCATGCCGAGCTTGTGCACATCAGAGCAAGGAATGCACGGTTGAACACGCCTGCACGCGGATTGCGCGGAGCACGGCGCATGAGATCTTTTTCTGGTACTTCGACGGAGAGTGCCATCGCAGGGAGGCCGTCCGTCACGAGGTTGATATACAAAATTTGGACTGCGGTGAGAGGCGCAGGAAGGCCTATCGCCGAGGCAGCACCGATTGCAAGGATTTCTGCAACGTTTGACGAGAGGAGGTACAGGAGATATTTACGGATGTTGTCGAAAATCCCACGCCCTTCCTCCACTGCGGCGACGATGGACGCGAAGTTGTCATCGGTGAGTGTCATCGCGGCTGCTTCTTTCGAGACATCGGTCCCCGTAATGCCCATCGCGATGCCGATGTCCGCTTTCTTCAGTGCAGGCGCATCGTTCACGCCGTCGCCCGTCATGGCCACTATCTCGCCAAGGCTTTGTAATATTGTGACCACGCGCAGCTTGTGGCTGGGGCTCACGCGCGCGAAGATATCAATACCGTGTACATCGCGCTTCAGTTGTTCATCGTCCATCGCGTCGAGCTCTATACCAGTAACGACCACGCCTTTGCGGAGGAGCCCTAGCTCACGTCCGATCGCTTCAGCTGTCACGGGGTGGTCACCTGTAATCATCGCCACACGAATGCCTGCAGCGCTACAGCGTGCGATCGCTTCTTTTGCTTCCTGGCGCGGTGGGTCGATCATCCCTACGAGCCCCAAGAATGTTAATTCGTTCTCGGCGTTGTCGAGTGATGCATCGGGTTTGGCGGCGATACCGAGTACGCGCAGTGCCACGGCGGCCATGCCGCGCGCTTCTTGTAAAACTTCCTCGCGACGCGTGCCTGTCAGCGGGATCGGTCCTCGCGCAGTGGCTTCGAGCGTGCACGAATCGAGCAAAATCTCTGGCGCGCCTTTGGCGTAGGCGATCATTTCGCTGGAGCCTGGTATGAGTGAGGCTGAACGATGGATCGTCGTCATGCGTTTACTCTCGCTCGTGAATGCGATTTCCGATACGCGCGGTTCCGCCGTATCGAGGTCGTGCTTCACGATGCCTGCTTTTGCGGCAGCCACCACGAGCGCGCCTTCGGTGGGATCTCCTTTGATGATCCAGGTGTTCTGTTTCTCTATGAGGTGTGCATCGGAAGAAAGAGTCGCCGCCTTGAGGAGCCACGTGAGGGTGGGGGAGGGTCCGATCGTTTTCCCATTACTCTGGAAGAGTCCGTGCGGTTTGTACCCCGCGCCCGTCACATCAACCGCTCCATCGGCCGTTACGTTACGTTGGACGGTCATTTCGTTCTTCGTGAGCGTACCCGTTTTGTCGGTGCATATGATGGTTGTGCTGCCGAGTGTTTCGACCGTTGGTAGTGTT
>CAZLEW010000034.1:5679-9704 GCA_964558635.1 uncultured Candidatus Peribacteria bacterium | reverse complement strand
TGGCTCCCCGAGCTGGATTCGAACCAGCAACCCCCTCGTTAACAGCGAGGTGCTCTACCATTGAGCTATCGAGGAACAATGCACACAAAGGAGCCACGCGATTGTATGCAAGGAATGGTGCTCATGCAACGCCTTAACAGTGGTCGTGGGCGCATTTCTGCCTGTTTTGAGCTATGCGTGCGTAGATTCGTCGACCGATGGATGCCGCGCCTGGTACAGAGAAGAACGGTGCGAGGGGCCAGAGGAGGGGGAGGTGCCGGCTGATGAAGTGGAAGGCATCGAAGCCCGTACGCACTGAGGTATCGGGCAGGAGGATATGCATTGCGAGGTCTAGTTCTGACTCACGAAGTGTGGGAGCGACCTGTTTTTTCGCTGCGCTGTCGCGGAAGTTTACGAGCTGCAGGTGCGAGCACGTATCGAGGATCGCGAGGCCGAAGGCGCTCCGTCTGCAGAGACGACACGAGCCGTCGTAGAGCACGATGATCGGGTGGACGGTGTGGCGCTTGATGACTCCTGTGAGCCATGCGCGATCCGCATCGTCGAGGAGCCCCAGGTATGAGGCGATCATTGCATACGAGAAGCAGCCGACATCCATGAAGAACGCAATGCCCCCGTGGAAGAGGACACCGCCCACCAGGATGAATCGTTTGAGGGGAAACGCCCCAAGCGCAGGAATACGCTGCCACAGCGGCGTTGGGAGGAGAAGGAGGAGCCACGTGGCCTCCCAGAAGAGCGTTGCGTCGTTGATCGACTCTGCAAAGGGCATGAGTTCGTTCATGACGGCGTAGGGCCACTTCAGAAAAACCATGTGGTGCAGTGCCGCGCCTACCGCCGTGCCGTCTCGCCACATAGAGCCAAGGAGCTTCCACCAGAGCGACGATCCGTAGATCACGATGATTTGCCAGAGGAGTAACCGATACGGCCATGTAGGCATCGTGATGCGAGGCAGCAGCGTGCGTGCGATGTTCCACGCATGCCACTGCTGTCGCACCCTCGAGACGGAGAGAGCCTGCATACCCGGGGCAATCGCGAGGATGAAACCGATGTTTCGAAGGACCGTATCGCCGCCACCAAGCGTCATGGAGTTTCGTTCATGGAACGATGCCATGAGTACGTAGCTGACGATGGTGCTTGTACGTGGAGCGATCCCCAGCATCGAGCACGTGAGCGAGAGGAGAAGGAGCGCGTACCATGTCCAGACGTACCCAGCACTCCCTCCGTAGCGGAGGATCGAGAACACCCAGCTCTGGCGCGAGGCGATGTGTAAGAATTCACGCGGGAGGAATCCGTCATCGCCGTAGTAGAGGACGACATCGGGCCACTGTCGGAGGAAGAATGTGAGTGCGAGACCGGCCCATGCAATGCGCATGAGACCGAACGGCCATGCGCTGCGCCGCGCGAAGAAGAACTGATCGATCACGGAAAGGAAATGGATCATGGGGTGCAAGGAGTTTCGATTGCGAGTGAGCTTTCAAAGCGGGGTATCCAGGTGTTCCACCATGCTTTGCTTGGTGATGGGTAGAGCGATGGGACGATCGCGATCTCATGCCAAATGCGGATTCTCGCATCAGGTTGGAGGTCGAATTCCTGGCAGAGGATCTGCGCCGCGCGCGTTGCCAGCTCTGGACGGTTCGTCTGCTCCTCGAGCACTTGGCTGAGGAGTTTAAATCGTACTGCACGTCGCCAGTGACCGAATGTCGTAGCGTTGATCGTTGTTACTGTGGTCCAATCGGCTTCATCGTTGCTCGTGTCGATGCGGTAGAACACGATCCGGCGCAGGGGATTGGGGGCAAAGAGGTTCCACTGTTGCCACTGGCTGGTCATGAGCATATACGGGACGACGTGCCCCCGTACGTGTTGCATGGTCCAACGTGTCACGCGGTCGCGTGCGTCCGTCGGGAGGGCATACAGCCCGACTGCGGCCATGTGCCATATGCAGAAGAGCGCGAGGCCAGTCTTCGCGAACAGTCGGAGGTATTCTTTCATTAGAGCTGCCGGAGGAAGACGAATTCTCGACCAACGACGGCGTCCCCTCGGCGGTACAGGAGGCTGGCGCGCCCAGGGAAATCACCCTGGAGACCGGTGGGAAGGACAGGTTCAAATCCGAGTTCTGGAAGTTCTTTCCAGAGTCGCTCGAGGAGGAGTGGCCCCGATGAGACCATCCACACGGGAAGCGTGAGAGCGACCGGCACACCAGGGAGGCTTGCACGCACATTCCGCAGGAAGTCGATTTCAATCTCTTCGACCGCAGTGCGCATTTTTTGAGCGTCTTTGATCGTGGGTCGCGTGACAAGCGGCGGGCCCAGCGTCGTTTCGGTCGCAATCAAGTGCACGCCGTTCTTAATGACGAATGGTTTCCGCGCATCTTGCTTCCAGATCGACGCAGGGACGTCTTTTTTGAAAATGCCGTACTCCTTTCGTGCCCATTCGACATTCTTCAGTGTGCCGTTCACCGCTTTTTGTGAGGCATCCGATGCGTGGACCGTCCATTCGCGTAGGAGTGCCTCGACCGGGATGACACCCGTGCCGCAGAACGGATCCAGGATCGTGAGCTTTTTTGGGAGCTTCGGGTTCTGCGTCCGTGCGAGCCATTCGCCGCCATTGAGGAGGATCTGTGCGAGCTTCGGCGGAAGCAGACCGACGCGCGTGTCGCGGACGGGCTTTTTCATATCGCGCTTCGTGTAGGCGTCCAGGTCTTGCGCTGCCACGGTACGGCCGCCCCAACATTCTTTGGTTTCACTGTCGTATAACAGCACGAGTTCAGCGCCGCCTTTCCCTGTGAGGAGTGCCGTACTCTTGAGGAGTGCAAGTGCAGCTGGCTCATGTTCATTGCCGACGTAGCGTGCGGGTCGTCCGGCTTTTTTCAGCGCGTTTTTTCCAATGCGATACATGTCGTGCACGACGTGCTTGTCGATGCCGACCGAACGAATTGCGAACGTTGTCTTGCCTTTGACCGTTTGCGTTTCGTTGAGAAGAGCGTCGGCGAACGAATCTTTTGAGGTGAATCCTTGCACTTCCCGTGCTAGGAGAATCGTTCCGCCAAGGCGATCAAGCTCCTTCTGGGTGACCGTCCCCGACGTTTCGAACACGACCACATGCTTCGGGTAGTGTTTCTTCACCTTGAAGTCTGGAAAGTGCATCGCCAGTTCAGCGAGGCTGAGTTGCGGGTGGTTGCCGAGGAATGCGCAGTAGTGAGCCATGGTCTGCAGAATACATCCTCACAACGAGAAAAGCGACGCAAATCAGATCATGCATCGTCGTGCACTGCGTTGGCCGTAAGAGCGATGGTCAGGAGAACAATACACGGCATCAGTTGAATAAGACCACGCGCGTAGCCCGTTTGCATGAGTGCCTCGACCGCGAGATCGGTGAAGAGAAAGAGGCAAACCTGACCAATGTAGACAATGCCAACAAATGCGGTAAGGGGGAGGTACGTGGTGCATGCGCTGCGCCATCGCCAGCAGAGTACGGCAATGAGGAGCGGAAAGAGGAGGAGCCAGTTTCCTTCGAAGAGCGTATTGATACTAATCGATAGGAGAACATTCTCGCGCCAGTGAATACTAAAATCGGTGAATGGCTTCGCATTGCCGAATGTGAGGCCATGGCTCCATTTGAACAGCAGCCACGGCAATGCAACAAGTGCGAGCGGCACACTCATACGCACGATGGCAGTGGTAATCGAGCGAAGATGCATCTGGCCCGATTTCCACCGGAGCACGAACGTCGTGGCTGCGATGAGGATAAGAGGTGGCGTGTAGACGATGAGCCCTTCATTCTTCGTGAACGAGAGCGCACCGAGTGCAATACCCGTGAGCAAACACCATGTTCGCATGGGGGCGGTCGTATCTTCGCGCAGAGCGAAGTACATCCACGATGCCGCAAGGAACACATGTGCGGAGACGAAAACATCAGCGTAGGGGTTCGTGCCGTGCATGGTCACGAGCGGGAGCGAGAGGTAGACGTAGACGCCAAGCAGTGCCCAGTGCCGTGCGAGGATGCGCCGTACTGCGGCATAGAGAAGAACG
>CAZLEW010000034.1:5339-5669 GCA_964558635.1 uncultured Candidatus Peribacteria bacterium | reverse complement strand
CGTCGCAGCGAGCCATATGCCATGAGGAGTATTCACGAGCGGATCAGACCATTCGCCAGCGATCGAAGCGAGCGATGCTTTCAGGAGCGGAATTGCCGGCGGGTACGAACTCACGCCTTTGGGCGAAGCGATGGGATCTTCGCCGGGGAGCGCCAGTGTCAGGGTTTGATCTTCGTAGAATACTTTCCCACGTAGATTCCAGTTATCGAGGGTGTCATCGAGGAAGGTCGGTGTAAGAACGAGGAATGTCGTCGCTGCAGCAATCGTTTTGAGGATCGCAAACGTGAGGAGGATCCAGACGAGCGGTTCCCATCGCGGACGAAGAGCAGA
>CAZLEW010000034.1:3875-5329 GCA_964558635.1 uncultured Candidatus Peribacteria bacterium | reverse complement strand
GGATCCTGTTGGCCGTCGTACCATCCATACGGCGCAGAGAATGCCAAGGACCACGAGTTCGGTACCGACGAAGCCGAGACGGTTCAGGGGCATGCCGAGGGTCGCATGGAGGGTGAAGACGAGCGCCATGAGAATCGTGCTGCCCGCCATCAGCCCTGCGGCCACTCGTTCGACGCGCCCGAGCACAGGGGAGTTTCCTTCGATGACACGAAGAAAGAGCCACCCGCACGCTGTAGGGAGAAGAAGGCCGATCAACAACGCGAGAATGCTCATGGGAGCGAGCGGTAGAAAAACGATGAATCGTCGAAGCGCTCTACGAGCGTACCGCGTGGCGAGAGAACGACGCCATCCTGGAGCAGTGCCCCGCTCAGGACAGAAATATGTTTATTGCCGAGGATGATCCATGCCGTCGGGCCGCGTGCTTCTGCCGGAGGAATGGGAACCGCCGGGTAGAGGGCATAACGAACGTTTGCGAAAAATGGCGTTCCTTCTTGTGCAAGAAGGACGTAGTGATCATCCTGACCAAGCAAGAGTTTTGCCTCCGAAAGAACGCCGTAGAGTGTCGCGTGCGTGCGGAGCGTTTTTTTGTCTGCAGGAGGAAGCACGTACGTCGACCAGTCGTCTCGTATGTACGAAACAATTTCGTAACTCATGCGGAGATCCAGAATAATCCAGAGTGTGGTGGCCGTTGTTGCAAGGAGGAGAAGAAAGGCTCTGCGGCGGTGTGATCTGTTCCATGCAACTGTACCGCCGATAATGATTGTGAGGAAAAATACGCCGTAGAACACATGCATGGCAGACCATGCAGTAGGCGGAAAGCCATCGTAGAGCATTGCTCGACCTTCGGGGGTTGTTGCAATGAGCGGCCCCCACAGGAAGTTGATGGAGTAGAGGGTGAAGGAATCGGTCGTCCAGAAGCTTTGCAGACCGCTCAGGAATTGTTCGAACAGTGTGTACGAGCGCCACTCGATACGTTCGAGCAATAGTTCAGAACCCGCGGGGAACGCGAGGCCAAGGGTCGTTGCGTTCGAATCCCATTCAGAAACATTGTGTAATGCAATCGAGACGTTCTGTGATTGTCCGACGGGTAGTGGTGCATCGTGTTGGTAGTATTCACCATTGTTGAGGGTTTGTGTTCGCCAGATGAGCGCAACCTTCGGTGTATGAATGTTCGTGACGGTCAGCGTAACCGTGTCGGCGCGCTCCGAGAGCGTCGGCAATTCAAGGAATCCGTCCGTTTGTGTTCGAATGTAGATCCCTTCTGAGGTACTTTCCGCTGTCGTGAGGTTTTGTACCTTGATGGCGATTGGCACCTTCACATGAAAATCCCACACGGTAGATTCCATCGCGGATGCATTGCCGACAAGGCAGAAGAAACTTGCCACTGCCAGTATTCGCATGATGCGCACGGAGGTGATTCTAGCTTAGAGTGCCTGCTCGGCCACCTCTATCTC
>CAZLEW010000034.1:0-3865 GCA_964558635.1 uncultured Candidatus Peribacteria bacterium | reverse complement strand
CGGCGCACGCCTGCAGAAGAGCTTTCTTCTTTCTGGATCTTGAAGGATCCAAGCATGCCCGTGCGCGCGACGTGCGGCCCGCCGCAGATCTCTTTACTGAATGGTTCGGCAAGCTCACCATGACGCGGGCCCATTTGATATACCTTCACTTCTGCGCCATATTTATCATCAAAGACGCCGATGGCACCTTCATCTTTCGCTCCGTCAACCGACGTAAGGCGATAGGAAATCGGAAGATCGGCTGTGATTGCCTCATTCACCAATCGCTCGACCTCTGCGATCTGTTCGGGTGTCATTTTATCGGGATGATTAAAGTCAAACCGCAGACGCTCGGCCGTGATGTTGCTCCCTTTCTGCGCAATGTGCGTGCCGAGGACGGTGCGTAGCGCGGCATTAAGCAAGTGCGTCGCAGTGTGGAGCTTCGTCGTTTCGGCGCTGTGGTCGGCGAGCCCGCCCTTGAATTTTTGTTCTGCGCCGGCGCGCGAGAGTGCTTGGTGCGCTTCGAATGCTTGTGCGAACCCTGCTTCGTCGATTGTCAGACCCTGTTCTGTCGCTAGCTCTTTCGTCAGTTCGATCGGAAAACCATAGGTGTCGTAGAGGTGAAATGCCGACTGCCCATCGATGATTGAACCAGAAATGTGTTCAATGGTTTTCGTGAACTGCTTGAGCCCTTCTTGCAATGTCTTACTGAATTGCTGCTCCTCCGTTTCGATCGTGCGTACGATTGTGTGTTCGTGGGTTTTGACGTGCGTGTGGACATGACCGTACTGCGCGATGACTTCGTTGACGATCGTCGTGCAGGCGTTTGTATCATGAATGCCGAGTTGCCGCAGCGAGCGGATTGCGCGGCGAATGAGACGGCGCAATACGTACCCTTGGTCGACGTTTGACGGAAGCACGCCGTCGGCGATCATGAAGGTTGCTGCTTTTAGGTGGTCGGTGACGATGCGCGCGTGACGGATGTCTTGGTTCGACGAACTCACCATGACATCCGGTTTCGCGGAAGCGTTGTCACCCTGAGTTCGTCGAAGGGCAACAACGCGATCCATGATCGGTTTCATTCTGTCTGTTTCATACACATTACTCATGCCTTGCAACACCGCAGCAACACGTTCAAGTCCCATTCCTGTATCCACATTCTGCTGTATGAGTGGCTCGAAAGTCCCATCCTCTTTTTTGTTGTACTGCATGAAGACGTCATTCCAGATTTCGAGCCAATTCGGATCGTCCGTCGCAGGGTTGCTCCCTGGTGGCGGGAGTTCGGTTGGGCCGACCCAGTAGAACATTTCAGTATCGGGGCCACAGGGGCCGGTGGCGCCGGCTGGTCCCCACCAGTTCTTCGCTTTTGGTAAAAAGCCGATGCGTTCGCGTGGGACGCCGAGGCGTTCCCAGATCGCGGCGGATTCCTCGTCGCGAGGGGCATCACTGTCGCCTTCGAAGCACGTCACCGCGAATTTCTCGAGGGGGATGCCAAGAATCTTCGTTAAAAATTCGAAGCTCCATTCGATGGCCTCTTGTTTAAAGTAATCACCTAGAGACCAGTTTCCAAGCATTTCGAACATCGTGAGGTGGCTGTTGTCGCCAACGTCATCGATGTCGCCCGTGCGCACGCAGCGTTGCACATCAGCGAGTCGCTTGCCTGCGGGGTGTTGTTCGCCAAGGAGATAGGGGACCAACGGGTGCATGCCCGCGGTGGTGAAGAGCACGGTTGGATCGTTCTCCGGTACGAGCGGCGCACTGGGGATAATGGCGTGCCCTTTGGACGCGAAGAAGTCCAGGTACGATTGCCGAATTTCGTCGGTGGACATCGATTGCATGATGCAGAGTGTACAGCAGCCAAAAACTCGCTGCTATAGGGTAGCTGTTCTACGATTTTGTTGATGAAATTGTGGCTTTCCGTTGCGAATATTCCGTGGATCTGCTAGAATAAAAACAATACACATATCCTCCACCTCATGAGACGACAATCCTTCCTGCGTTGGGTAAAAATGGGTATGTTGCCCCTTGCGATTCTTGCGTTCGTTTGTGTACTTGGAGCGTATTTTTATGTGCGCGCTCAAACCTTGATGGCAGAGCAACTGCGCGAGCGACTACAATCAACGGCATCCGTTGCCGCCGCGCAGATTGATGCTACGGATATTGCTGCAATTCATTCGATCGATGATCGTGGGTCTGATGCCTATCGGCATGTGGTGCAGCATCTCCAGCGTATTCGTTCGATGACACCGGGCGCCCGTTATGTGTATGTCGTTCGTGCGACCGAGGATCCGTCGTTTGTGTCGTTCATTGCGGATGCAGATGAATTTACTCCCGATGCAATGTTAGACCGCGATCGCAGTGGCATTGTTGATGATGATGAAGCACCAGCAATGCCAGGTGAATTATATGACATTTCTGACATGGATAAATTCCGTGCTGGTTTCGATGCTCCATCTGTCGATGTTTCAGTGACGTACGATCGATGGGGTGCGCTTATTTCGGGGTATGCTCCTATTCGTACGGTCACAGGTCAAACGCTTGCGGTCCTTGGGATCGATATGAGCGCTGATGAATTCCTCGGGACAACACGCAGTATTTTCTCGCCCGTTGCGTTCTTGTTCGTGCTCATTGCAGGTGTGTTACTCGCATCATTCTCGTTCTCGATCGTGCAGCGTCGTCGACTTGAGTCGTTACAGCAATTAGAGAGTGAACGGTCGGCTATGCTCGATCTTGCGACGCATCAACTTGGCATGCCGCTCGCGACGTTTCGTTGGTGGTTAGAATTACTACGCGATCGCGGCAGTACCGTCGAGGGAGAGACCGAAGCCTACGATCAATTGCAGTTAGGTGTCGATCGTATGGATCATATTGTTCGATCGTTGCAAGATGCTGCACGGTTGCAGAGCGACGAGGTGCGCTACGATGCTGAGCCCATTCAGCCTGTGTCATTTGTACAAGATGTTCTTCGATCGATGCAATCGGCGTTCGATGTAAAACGCCAACGCGTTGAAGTGATCACGGATGGTGTCGTGCCTTCGTTCATGATTGACCGTACGCTGATGATGGGGGTACTTGCTGAGATACTCGAAAATGCACGTGGGTATTCCCCTGCGGGGAGTGTCATAACGATCCGCCTGTCACAGAATACGTCGATGGTACGGATCGAAGTAGAAGATCGTGGGTGTGGTATTCCAGCAGATCAACTGCCGCGTTTATTTCAGAAATTTACACGTGGTACGAATGCATCAGCTCACAAGCCCGTGGGGAGTGGTCTAGGGCTCTACATCTGCAAAGGGATTGTTGAGCGTGGGGGTGGGAGGCTCTCGCTTCAGAGTGTCGAAGGAGTCGGAACGACAGTACGCCTCGAATTACCCATCGCACTATAGACAATTTTCACGCTCATCCTTGGCTTGCACTCCAGCTCGAAGCATCACCGTTTCGAATGCGTTTCATGCGTTTTTTGCGCAAGCACGGTTTAATACTTGTTGGGTCGTTTATATTGCTTTTAGCGATTGCCACTCTCACGACAGTGCTTTTTCTTCGTTCGACGTCTGCGCTTGAAGCCCAGCTCCGTGAAACACTTCGCGCAACTGCAGCAACATCTGCCTATGTCATTAATGGTGACGATCTCGCGGCTATTCGCGGTCCCGATGATATCACAACACCCGAATATCGTCGTATTTCTGGATTACTTCGAAATATCATTCGCGAGATTCCGCAGGCGCGTTTTGCGTACGTCCTCCGACGGACCGAGTCTCCGACCATCCTCGAATTCGTCGTTGATGCTGATGTAACTTCCTCATTCGAGGAGCTTGATCGTGACCACAGTGGGATCCTCGATGCGAATGAAGAGCCGTCGTATCCAGGAGATCAATACGATATCAGT
>CAZLEW010000033.1:0-9729 GCA_964558635.1 uncultured Candidatus Peribacteria bacterium | reverse complement strand
AGCAGGTTGATCCCAAGCGAGTCCGCTGCCATATGGTTACACTGAATGAGGTTCAAGTGGTGTTTCTTCCCAAGTTCCACTTCTTTCTCGGTGAAGTGCATGGCGAGGATTGTCCCGACACCGGCATGCGCCTGCGCTTCGATAAGCTCCTCGGGGCCGTTTGTGCCACCGGTGAATTCCGTTGCGACGACTTTCCCTGGCCTGCTCGAGTGACTGCCATGCACGATAATCGCAGGGCTGCCTTTGCGTGCGTAGATGTCATACTCTTCGATGTCGTGAAGGGCATTGATGATCTCGCCCAAGTCGTCCCATTTTTTCTGCACGAAGTGCTTTTCCATGAAGCGCCAGACGAGGTTATCTGTCACGGTGTGGCAGTTAAACATCGGGATATTCAGGAGTTCGGCCGTGCGTTCGACACGGAGAAAATTATTGGCGTGGATTGACCGCCAGATACGGTCCATGCGTGGGCGGAGGAGGTTTTCCGATTGGTTCACGGGGACGCCTGCAGCCAAGTAGACATCTGCCTGGAGGGGCATGACTTTGTCTAAATCTGCCAAGGCGCGTCCTTCTGGGTGGTGGATCATGATGCAGTCGATCTTCTCTCCCTTTTCACGGAGGCGATCGGCAAGGAGGATTTCACCGACTTCGATATCGACGCCCACCATCAGGCGCTTCACATCCTCTTCGCCTGTGCCGTGCAACATGCGCGAGTCGCTGTACGGGTTCCATGTGCGCTCTTCATCGAAGTACTTCTTCTCGTTCCCTTCAGCTTTCTTAAACCGATCAGCGTGCTTCTTCAAGAGCTTCTCGATGTACTTCTTGTCGCGGGGGTCGGCTTCGATGCCGATCTCGATTGTGCGCTTGTAGAGGGTCTTGAGTTTCATAGGGGGTGGTTGAAATGGTAGAGAGAGTGTGCCGTTTAGCCTATGGAGTGAGGCTTAAAAGTAAAGGACGATTCTAGGTCTGACACTTCACCGCTGCACGTTACTATTGTTATCTATATATTTTTGTAGTTTAATACTATTAATGCCGCTCGAGTATTCTGCCATCATCTATCATTGTGAAACAGAGATGAATACTGTTTTGCCTCGTAGCGTGAGGTTGCTTGTGGAGAAGCTTTTTAATCGTTATGTGAAAGTGTTGAACGGGGAACAATCTGTAGATGATGTGCGTCGATGGTATGTTCGATCTGCAGATGTTTATACTCAATTTCGAAAAAATGGAGATCCCGTTGATCTTTATCAGCGCGCATTGGATGCTGCGCAGATCTACTGCGAGGAAGCTCTCGATCGACAAGATATCAGTGACGAATAAGCTTTCGTGGATATAGATACCCCGCACGCGATGAGCAATCTTATGCCAGCACGACCTTCGCATCCGCGACGATGGAACCACCCGCAGTCACGAGCACGGGGTTCATGTCGAGTTCCTGTATCTCCGGGCATGCGCAGAGCAACTCTGACGTACGTGCCACGATCTGCGCCAAGGTGTTGATGTCTGCTTGCGGTTTGCCACGCATGCCAAGGAGGAGCTTCCAGGCTGTGAGATTCGTGAGCATCTCGTAGGCCTGGGCTTCTGTTACGGGGCCGATGCGAAACGCTGTATCGCGGAACAGTTCGGTGTAGATGCCGCCGAGGCCGACCATTACGATGGGCCCGAATGACGGATCCTTGAGGCCGCCGACGATGAACTCATCACCTGCCGGCAGAAACTGCTGCACGAGCACGCCGTCGATTGCGGCATTCGGCGCTCGTACGGCGACGCTTTGTATGATCGTGTCATATGCGTGTTTCATGTCCTCATCAGTTTTGAGGTTCGTGGCGATGCCACCGACGTCTGTCTTATGGAGGATATCTTTCGAACTGATTTTTGCGATCACCGGATACCCAATGTCGCGTGCAATCGCGGCTGCCTCGTCGCGCGTATGTGCCACGGATTGCTTGAGCGTCGGGAGACGAAAGAGCGTGAAGAGTGCCTGCGTTTTTTCTTCGGAGAGCAGGCCGTGTTCACCGTGGAGGAGTGCTTCGGCTGCCGTGCGACGTTGATCGATCGGGCATGGCATGGGCGGGTCGATCGGGTGCGGGGTGCGAAGTGCGGCAATCGCTCTCACGGCGCGTTCGGGCGTATCGAACACGGGTATGCCGTGCGCACGGAGCTTCGTGCGGGCACGTTCCACGAGGGATCCTCCGATGAAGCATGCGACCACCGGCATGAGCGGCGCCGTTTTCATGA
Source organism: uncultured Candidatus Peribacteria bacterium (assembly GCA_964558635.1). GTDB lineage: Bacteria > Patescibacteriota > Gracilibacteria > Peribacterales > Peribacteraceae > DALYDP01. The sequence continues at coordinate 7,497 of CAZLEW010000033.1, read as the reverse complement.
TGCGTACGATCGTATCGGCAATCTCTTCGCTGGGGGTCATGATTTGCGGTGTCAGGATCACGACGAGGCCGTCGATCGCTGCGTCGTCCCTGCAGGCGATGAGGCCCGCTTCGTAACGGTCGGTTTTCGCATCGCCGATGAGATCGATCGGGTTGACGATCGATGCCGTCGACGGGAGTGCGGCTTTCAGTGTTTGAGCAATGTGAGCAGAGAGCGGAGGGAGGACTAAGTGCACCCGCTCCGATCGATCAGTCGCGAGGATGCCTGGTCCGCCTGCGTTCGTGAGGACTGCGATGTGATCGCTGAGGAGGGGTGGTTGATGGCTGAAGGTGCTGAGCATGTCGAGGAATTCTTCCATGCTCCGCGCGCGGCTGATGCCCGATTGGACGCAGAGAGCGTCGATGGCTGCGTCACTCCCTGCAAGTGCGCCGGTGTGCGATGCTGCCGCGTGTTTCCCTTGTTCTGAGACGCCGGATTTCAGGAGGACGATGCGCTTCTTTTTCGTGATGGCGGCGGCTGTTTCAAGGAATCGTCGTCCGTCATTGATGCTCTCGAGGTAGAGGCCGATCACGTGGGTTTCCGGGTCTTCCGCACACAGCGAGAGAAAATCCGATTCGTTCATCGTCGTTTTGTTGCCGATCGAGAACACCGACGCGAACCCGAGGCCGAGGCCGGGGGCTAAGTCCATAATGCCGACCGCCGTTGCCCCCGACTGGCTGATGAGTGTGACATTCCCTGCTGGGGGCAGGCCCTTGGCGAATGACGCGTTCATCTTTCGCGACGGTCGCAGAATACCGAGGCAGTTTGGACCCACGAGGTTGATGTCGAATTTCCGTGCGATTGCGGTGATGTCCTGTTCGAGGGCCGTGCCCTCGGGTGTCTGTGTTTCTTTGAAGCCCGCGGAAATTACGACAACATTCTTTATTCCTTTTTCGCCACATTCACGAAGAGCGCCCGAGACGAGTGGAGCGGGGATCACGATGACAGCCATATCGACTTCATCGGCAATATCGCGCACCGATGCATAGGCCTTGATGCCAAGAATGACATCTGCCTTTGGGTTCACGGGATATATTTTCCCCATGAATTCCTCCGTCACGAGATTATTCACGATGTCGTGCCCCACCTTCCCGGGGGTGGTGCTTGCGCCGATGACGGCGATCGATCGGGGGGAGAGGAGGGTCATGGTGTGTATGTGATCTGATTCAGTTTTCTCATGAATCTACGTTATCATTATAAATTTCTGTTGGATCTTTATCTCTCAATTGAATAAGTAGTTCCTTAAGTTCTTGGTATGTTTGTGCCATCATCCATATTCTGCGTGCTTCTGGCCCAAATTCTGCCTCAATTTCCTCCTCCGATGGGGGGATAAGGGGGATGGGTTCTGCTCCTATGAACTGCAGCTTTTTTGGTTCTTGGAAGTCGTCTGACATATCAGATCATTATACCATTTTTTGTATTATTCAACAATCGCACGGATGACGTGAAGATATGCCTTTTGATCATAGTATGTATAGACTTCTCTTCGTGTTGAAACTTCAGATTCTCTACGCATCAACATCGGGCCATACGGAGTACGTCGTGTCGCACATCGCGGAAGTACTTCAGGAGCACTGCGCAGTGACCGTTACCCGAGTGGAGCGTGCCACGCCCGAGACACTCCTTGCGGGCGACGTGCTCCTCCTCGCATCGGGCAGTTGGAATACGGGTGGGGTTGAGGGGCAGATGAATCCGTACATGGATTTTTTCTTAAAAGGGGTCGCAAAGGGTGTTGATTTGAAAGGGAAAAAAGTCGCAATCGTTGCCCTCGGAGACGAGCGTTACCGCTACACGGCCAAGGCCGGAGATCATCTTTCGGCATACGTAACATCGCACGGTGGAGTACTCCTTGGTGAGCGTCTCACGATCGTGAACGAACCGTACGGCCAAGAGGCGAAAATTGCTCTGTGGGCGAAGGCACTTTCCGCATTACTTTCATGATGAGACGTTCACTTAAAATCGTCGGCGCACAAGGGCAAGGCGTGAATAGCGTTGGCGAGATGGTCGCGAAGGGCCTCAAGCGCGCGGGGTACTGCGTGTTTGGGTATCGCGAATATATGTCGCTCATTAAGGGTGGGCATAGTAGTTATCAGCTCGATATTTCGTCGGAGGAATTGCGTGGGAGTGAGACAACGGTTGATGTCCTTGTGACGTTCAACCACCATGGGCTTGAGCAGAATCTGCGTGATCTCAAGAGCGGGGGAATTCTTCTTCATCAATCGGGTGATTGGCAATGGTCGGCAGACGATACGGCATACATGCAGCAGCAGGGGATTACCGTGCTGTACCTGCCGAGTAACGACATCTTGTTAACACTTGGTGCGAAGCCAATCCTCGGGAACGTGCTCATCACGGCAGTGGTGTGGCAACTGCTTGGCCAAGAGTTTGATGAACTGCGCTCGGAAGTACGTACGCAATTTGCGAAGAAAGGCGACGCTGTGATTGCGCAGAATCTCGCGTGTATCGAAGCGGGCATCGCATACTGCGACGAGTCTGCGCGATCGATCAGGGTGAAACTACCGAAACCTGATCAACGGTGGAGCAAGGCATTGCTCCTCACGGGGAGCCAGGCGATGGGCATGGGATTGATCCATGCAGGGTGTCGTTTGTTTGCTGGATATCCGATGACGCCCGCGTCGCCACTGCTCACGTTCATTGCGGAGCATCAAAATGAAACCGGTATGGTGGTGAAGCAGGCGGAAGATGAAATCACCGCCGCGCAGATGATGAGTGGGGCGATGTACATGGGCACGCGTGCTGCCACGGGGACATCCGGCGGGGGGTTTGATCTCATGACCGAAACACTCTCGCTGAATGCGATCATTGAAAATCCTGCCGTGTTCATCCTCGCGCAACGGCCCGGTCCTGGGACGGGGTTGCCAACGTGGACCGCTCAAGGCGATTTGTTCCTCGCGATCCACAGCGGTCACGGCGAATATCCGCGATTGGTCCTGTCGGTTTCCGATGCGGAGGATAGTTTTCGCCTCATGCCGGAGGCGTTCAATTTTGCCGAACGGTTCCAGATTCCGGTGATCGTCATGACCGACAAGCAGTGTGCCGAAGCGCTCTTCACTGTGATGCCGTTTGATCAGACTCGGGCAACGCTCGATCGGGGTGCACTCGTGACGGATGCGAATGAACTCTCGTCGCTCGTCGCATCGGATCGATACGACCCGAAGGTGCCAGATGGCGTTTCGAAGCGGTGGTTACCGGGTGCGTTGGCTGCGACCTACGCCGCGCAAGGAGATGAGCACGGTCCTGACGGATCGGTGCATGAAGATGCAACCAATGCTCGGCTGCAGATGGAGAAGCGCATGCGCAAAGGGGAAGCGTTGAAAGATCAGCTCCCCGAACCGACAGTGTACCGTTGCTCGAAGGGGAGTATCTCGATTGATGCGTCACCCGGGTCAAAGACGTACGATCTCGTGATTGTCACGTGGGGCAGTGCAAGGGGGCCGACTCTTGATGCGATCGCCGACACTGCGTTCGCACGTCTTCAGATTGCAGTCGTCCACTACGAGTACGTGTGGCCGCTCAAGACGGATGTGCTGCAAGCGGTGGTCGCGTCGTCGAAACTTGCCGCCTGTGTCGAAGTTAATTACAGCGGACAGTTCAGGAAATTACTGCAGAGTGAGGGGGTTTTGATTCCCGAGCTCATTCACAAGTATGACGGTCGGCCATTCTTCGTCGATGAGCTCGTCGCTGCGCTTCGCTCGCTCCTTGCATGATCCGTGCTGCTGCACTTCTCGGCCTTCTCAGTCTTCCGTTTGCGGTGTCTGCTGCATTTTCGGATGTATCGCCCACCAGTGAATCACGTCGTCCTATCGAGTATTTGCAAACGATTGGTGTTCTACAGGGGTATGAGGATGGGCGTTTTCGGCCTGCGTTCCCGATCAATCGTGCAGAACTTCTCAAGGTCCTTGTTGTAGCGAAGGGTGTTGTACCTGATGCACAGCTGTACGCTGGGTGTTTTCCCGATGTAACAGATCAGTGGTATGCGCCGTACGTGTGCTATGCACGTGAACAAGGATGGGTTCAGGGCTATCCCGATGGATCGTTTGGGCCAGAGCGACAGGTGCTCTTCGTCGAGGCTCTGAAGATGCTTGTGAACGTTCGTGGGTATCCACCTGCCCCCTCAGAGGAAAGTGCTAAACGCGGTATCGATAGCACTGCATGGTTTGCGCCGTACCTCACAACGTCGCTTCTTCTTGATGTGGTCTCGTTCGAGCAGGTATGGGGCACTACATCCATCCCATTACACACTCCGCTGAAGCGGGGATTCGTTGCACAGTTGCTGTATCGATCCCTCCTCGCCGAAAGCTCTCTTCAGTTCCCATTGGCGATTAGTGCGTGTTCTTTTTTGCCCACGTCGCTTGAAATTCAGACGTACGTTGATGTGCTGCACTCTTCGAAGAAGAACGTGTTTCGCCAGGAATTTCGTGGGATTGGTCCAGAAGGTGAGACGTGCATCTTCGCTTCCGATGCGAATCCATTTTCGCATGTCGTTTCATCATTTGATGCGTACTTTTTGCAGCCCTATCCCGAAGGGCAGCCAGCACAGTCGTGGATTGCACGTGTACCGCTCATGAATGGCAGAGCAATTCTTCGACCGAGCAGGCTCGACGGCGGTGCGTTCCGTCCAGAGGTCTTTGTGCTCGATCTTCTTGGTGGCTCGTTACGCCAGCTTCCATCGGTTTTTACGTCTCACAAGGGCAGTCTTCTGACCGCTGATCGTCGCTTTCTCGCATATATTGGAGCGTCAGGACGCACGGTAGAAGTACTAGACCTTGAAACAGGATTACAGACTGTGATTGACGTTGTCCAAGATCCGTTGACGTTTGTTGATCCTAAAAACGATGAGCCAGATCTCTCTCTTCCGCTAGATTCAGTCAATATCATTGCGTATACGTTGTACGATGCGAGTGTGATGGGTGCGAATGGGCAGTACGTTCTTGAGCAGCGTACGGTCGATCTTGATACGATCTTGGCACAGCCGTTGACTGATTTTTCGAGCCCTCCTCCCTCCGATCCCTTTAACGATACGTTCCCCGTTCTCCCATGAAGCGCATACCACTAGCAACTGGCCCCACCATGGGCGATTACCATTGTGCAACGCAGTGTACGTGGTGTGACGGTTGTGGCGATTATGGTATTTGGACCGCAACGAAACGTGCGCTCGTTGAGAGCGGTATCCCGCCGCACAGTGTGGTGCTCTGCTACGACGTTGGGTGTCATGGCAACATGAGCGATAAACTGCTCGGTTATCGATTTCACGGCCTCCACGGCCGTGTGTTGCCGTTTGCTGTGGGCGCGAAACTCGCAAACCCAACACTCCCGGTCATGGCATTTGGTGGAGACGGTGCAAGTTTTTCGGAGGGGGTTGGTCACTTGGTCCATGCCATTCGGAGTAACTATCCTGTCGTATTCGTGCTCCATAATAATGCGAATTTCGGTTTGACACTTGGTCAGGCAAGTAGTCTCACATGGCAGGATCAGAAGATGAACACGTCCCCAAACGGCATGCCAGAGCACACGCTCCCGAGTATGGAGTTCGTCTTCTCGCTCGAGCCGACGTTCGTCGCGCGAGGGTTTTCTGGGGATATCCCACAGATGACTGAGATCCTGAAGGCGGCACTCGCACATCGCGGCTTTGCGTTCGTCGATATGCTCCAGGCATGCCCGACATGGAATCATTTTGCGACGCAAACATACCTACTTGATCGGTGTACGCCTGTTGGTGCAGACCATGATGCCTCGGATTTCGTAAAGGCTCGCGCGCTGGCTGTGGATACGTCGAAGACCATCGCAACGGGTGTGCTGTATCAGCGAGAAGATGTGCCAAATTTTTACGAGCGATTGGTGCCGCGGCAGGGGAGGGAGACGACGGCGGTCGAGGAAGTGAAGATTACGGATGTGACGGCGTTGATGGGAAGGTTTATCTAGTGTCATGCCGAGTGCCGTGCTGTGCCTCGGTACGATTTTTTATGCGCAAAAAATCACTCGACATGACAGCACGGCGTACCGAGGTATGACTAGGAAATGGCAGGATTATGCAGATACTGATTCGCTGGAAAATTCACCGCTAAGTACTCCTTCGCGAAGTCGGTGTAGACGGCGTGCTGGCGAAGGTTTTGATCCTGCCACAGGCGGGTGAGTTCGGTGACGTCGACTGCGCCGTCGTAGCCGTTGTCTTTGTTCTGCACCTTCTTGTCTTTCAATAGTTTGAACGTCCAGTGCAGGTGAGGTGCCGTCGAAAAGCCCGACTGGCCGCTCTTGCCGATGGGATCACCCTGCGAAATGTTCTGACCGTTCGTGAGATGCGTCTCCGAGAGGTGCCCGAGGAGCGATCGCCGCGTCGGTCCGTCGATCACGATATACAGGCCGTAGCCGTTGCTTCCGTCGTCTTTCACGGTGGCGATGCCGTCGTGCGGGGCGTAGATCGTCGTGCCGACGTCGCATCCGAAGTCGATTCCGTTATGGCCCGCCAGGCCAAATTGACTGTAAATCTCTGGCCGTTGGCCGAATCCTTGGGTAATCGTTGGTGTGCCAGGAAGGGGGCTGAAGATCATGCGGATACTGTACACTGGCGCCGTGCGCATCGACATCCTCACGCTCTTCCCTGGCATGTTCGAAGGACCTCTGACCGAGAGTATCCTTGGTCGAGCGCGAGAGGAGGGGCGTGTAGATATTCACTTTCATGATCTGCGTGCGTACGGAAAAAACGCGTATAAGCAGATCGATGACAAGCCGTACGGCGGTGGCGCGGGCATGGTGATGATGGTTGAACCACTCGTCACAGCGATTGAAGCGATAGAAGGAGAAAGCAGAGAGGAGAATGCAGAGAAGCCGCATCGTATCTACTTGTCGCCACGTGGCGAACGATTGACGCAGCAGCGCGTAGAAACGTTGAGCCAGAAACCGTGGTTGCTCTTTGTGTGCGGTCACTACGAAGGCATTGATCAACGCGTGATTGACGGGTGGATTGATGAAGAGCTTTCAATTGGGGACTACGTCCTCACGGGCGGCGAATTGCCGGCGATGGTGGTGATCGATGCGGTGGCCAGGCAACTTCCAGGGGTACTGGGAAAAGACGAATCCTCCCACGAGGAAAGTTTCTCGGCGGCACTGGATCGTAAAAAGGAATACCCTCACTACACCCGCCCCGAGGAATTCCGCGGTATGAAGGTGCCAGAGATCCTCATCAGCGGAAATCATAAGAAGATCGATGAGTGGAGGAAATCGAATATCACGGCATAGCGGAGAGCGAAGCTGGATGGAGGCGGGATCAGACTCAAGATTGTTCTTGACTTTGTCATTCAATAGTGAATTAATATGGTATTCCCGTTTATACGGGTAGTCACGTTCTTTAGGAGTGCCGGAATGACTCAACGCACGCAGGCAGAACCGTCGGTATCGCAATGGTTTCGGAAGGGGCAAGCCATGGCGCAAATTCATCGG
>CAZLEW010000032.1:0-10072 GCA_964558635.1 uncultured Candidatus Peribacteria bacterium | reverse complement strand
GTTCGCTTCGCGCAGTTTCTTTTGATAGAGATCGTACGCACGTACGACGACAGCCATGCGGTCGCTCGATGCGTCCTTTTTTGCCTGTTCTGGGGTGACCGCTTCGCACTTCATGCGCCCGAGCTGCGAGAGTGCCGCGCGCGGTTTCAGTTGCTCTTCGGGGATCTGCAGTTCGCGAAGCACCTCTTTCATCAGCTTCTCTTGGTCGTCTCCGTCGTAGATCACGAAACTCCGGTCGCGGCCCAGGCGCTCGATATCGCGGCGAAGGATCCGTGCGCAGACCGAGTGGAATGTTCCCATCACGGGTAGCCTGGCATTGCCCGCTTCGTAGGGGCTCAGGTCTTCGCCTTCGGTGAGGTGGAGAATATTCTTGATACGTTCTTTCATCTCTTTCGCGGCTTTGTTCGTGAAGGTCACGGCGAGGATCTGCCATGGCTCTACCCCGGTATGGATCAAATTTGCGATGCGATGGGTTAATGCCTTCGTTTTGCCCGAACCCGCCCCTGCCAAAATAAGCACGGGGCCGTTCATCGTCACGACCGCTTGTTGTTGCTCGGGGTTTAGTGAGCCGAAAATGAGATCCGTAGCGGTCTGCACGAGGCTGGAGTTTAGCTACGATTCGTTGCCTTTAGAATCGCTTCTTCTCCTTTTTTAAGTTCATGTGATTCAATCGCTACCTTCGGTGCTGTCAGTTCGGTCATCATTCGTTCTTGCTCTTCGACGCTGTGCACCAATTTTTTCATAGCTGCGTTCACGATCGGTGGGATATTTTTTATTCTTTCCTGACGCTTAACTGCAACTTCAGCCTCTAATTCAGGATCAATTTGTTGTACTTTTGTAAGAACATCGGCCCCCATCTTCGTGAGAACAAGATCTGCGCCATTCCGCATGCGAACGTGGAAATCCATTTCCGCGAGCATGTTGATGATGTTTTCCCTTTTTTGCGGATCAAATTGTTCCGCAAGTTCGTAGAGCGTGATTCGCTTCAGGCAATAGAGAACAGGGGCGAGAGCTTCCGGTGAAATAACGAAAAACGTAAGATCTTCTTTTGGATAATGTGTCGTCTTTAGTTCCTTGATTGCTTCCGTTGGTACAACGAGGAAAATAATCGGAAAGATGGATGAATTTTTACGAATCTTTTCAGCAGTTTTGATGACAGCATTATTGATGTACGTCTGTAAGCTTTCAGCTTTGGATGCTTTTGCATCGAAAATAACGTACTGACCCAGGAAATCGATCATGAAGTCCGGTTTAAAATTACCGAAGAATTCAGTTGGAAGATTCGTGTTTGAAAACGATGTGAAAGAGAATTGAGGGAGCTTGCAGAGGTCATTGAGTCGCGCGATGACCGATACTTCATGCTCGTTCCAGAGTCGATCACGCTCATGCTCGAGCGCAGCGAGTTTTTCAGCATCTTCGCGTTGTACACGTATGCGCTCATCATCGAATCCTTTTTGAGCATGTACTAATTGAGTCAGCTTCTGCTGATGTTCTTTCTCGTTTTGGTTCTGCTGCGCTTCGAAATCTGCGACTTTCTTTTTCATGGCATCGAGTTCTTTCGCTAGGCCCTTCGCTTCTTCTTTGAGTGTTACCACATCAACATACATTTGTTTATTCTGACCAATGAGTTTGTTTTTCTCAGATTCCTCATTCTTTATAGCTTTTGTAAGTTCGCCGATTTTTTCGTCCTTTACCTGCAAAGCAGTGTCGTCTCTTTGAGGAATCGATGTCTGCTGCTTCCAGATGACGTAGGCAAGCATGCTTATGATTGCGATACCGATGATCGAGAGGAAGAGTTCCATGCCTTCCGAGTGTACACGTATTGGCTAAAGAGAAGGGTGGACAATCGTACACTCATAGGGTTTGATCAGGCTATCTCTCTCAAATATCATGATAAATTGGCGATTTGCTTGCTTTTTTGTTTTGGATCCGTAGAATCTCCCCACTGTCCGCGCTCCGCACTGCGATCACGCACGTGGGGCCCGGCGGAATTCTTTTTTCGCCCTGTTCCCACCTCTTATGCCGCTCAAGCGTTCCAAGAAGAAAACCTTGATCAAGAAGCATCAAGGACACGAAAAAGATACCGGCTCTGCAGCAGTGCAGATTGCGATCCTGACGAATCGGATCGATCAAGTGACAAAGCACCTCCAAGAGCACAAGAAAGATAACGATGCTCGCAAGGGTTTGCTTGGCATGGTTGCGCAACGCCGCAAATTGCTGACGTACCTCCGCATGAATAAGCCAGAGGTCTACCAGACGGTCCTCGAGGCGCATGGTTTGAAGCGCTGATTTCATTGATACTCAAAGAGCCTCGTCGTCCTGACGGGGCTCTTTTTGTGCTTGTGCACGGTTGCGTAATCGTGAACGACTATGCTGCGGAGGTGATGACTCGACAGGTATGTAGGGTGCACCAAACGTCTTCGACGTACCGGAGTTGGCGCTTCTTCAATTCTCTAACGAGTGTACCGAGGTACTGCTCGTACGCGTGAAGTTGGCCTTTTCCAAGCCGATCGATGCCGGGGAAGATCGAGAAGCAGCACGTTTTTTCTGGCGTTGTCCAGTTGTCGATCTTCGAGCGGCCATCACTCAAGAATTTAATGCTCGGCACTCTCTCATTATTGAAGTGATCGAAATCACGCCACGGGTGCTTAGCATCGACGTCGAGGATCGCTTGCCGCATGGCTGATAGATCCGGTTCGTCATGGCTCGAGCAGAGTCTGAAGAAAATCCCGCCTTCGACGGAGTACGGGCGCATGGTCAAGCCAAGCGCTTTACGTGCATCGAATACCAAATTTCCGATGGTGGTCCTCATCGAGAGACCTCCTTTATGAAAGAACAATTCGTGACACCCTCACGGGGGATTTAGGAAAACCCTGAATATAATACTTATAGTATATTATTTTATATTTGTCAACATCGCATCGCTCGGCGCAAATTCAAACCTGAAACGAATAATCGAGGAATTTTCTTAAGAAAGAGGCGTACTTTGATACTCAAGAACGGAACCGTTGGCGTTTGCCTGCGGTTCTTTTCGTATGCGCGTTGTTCGTCAATTGCAGGTGCATCGCAGGGGAGTAGGATCAGCGTCGCTCATGGCAGCCAAGAAGAAAGCATCGGCGAAGATCACGCTTCGGACAGTGATCGAGCATATGCAGGTGCAGCATCAAGTCGTGTTGGGCGAGATTGGAAGTGTGAAAAAAGATATGGGTACCATGAAAGGGGATATCGGTTCACTTAAGAGCGATGTGGGCATATTGAAAGACAATGTGAGTGTAATTCGGAGTGATCTGACTGGCATGGAACGTAGGCTCTCGACGCAAATTAGTAATATCGATCAGCGTCTCGATGACCTTGAAGTGAAGGTAATTCCTGCCCTGAAGAAAGCCGTCGCAGCACGGTGAACACGCAGCAAGAAAAAAGCCCGGCCGGTGTGGCGGGGCTTCTTGTGTGTGCCGCCGGCGACCGGAGGCACTGTCATTCGAGTGGAATAGGCTCGCCAATGTGCGCTGTCGCACACCCGATTCCGAGTAGCACTCTCACAAGTGCTTCATCTGAGGAAGAGACTAACTCCTTGAAGTTGTCCCAACTCATTCCTTGTGGTTGTAGTTGGGGAACGAGTATTTGCTCCGAGAGAACGAGGCAATGATCTCCGGGTATGAGACGAACGATGCACTGATCTTCCGGAGCGCTGGTTCCTTTTTTGGCGATTGTACTTTTCAGAGTTATTGCCATCTCTTTCATCTTGTCTTCATCTGGGAGGTTCCCTTCCATGAACTTTATCGCCCAAATCTTGTCCCTGTAACAACGAAACACGAGCAGTTTGTTGCCCATTTTTTTTCCCTTTATATTGCCTGTGCTGGTTAAAAGACCGATCTACTACATTTTATTTTGTTCATTTTTTTTCTTGTGTCAACCCCCTCGCTTTTCCTTCATGTTTCACGAACAAACGGCTGCTTATAATCCTCGTCAAACGTCACTGTTCTTCACTGGCATAGAACGCAATTACGTATCTTGGCACTGCGGTTCTTTTCATCTTCGTCTATCTCGTCAATTGCAGGTGTGTCGCAGGGGAGTAGGATCTGCGTTGCTCATGGCGATCAAGAAGAAAGCATTGGCCAAGATCACGCTGCGGACGGTGTTGGAGCATGTGCAGGCGCAGGGAGGTGCGCTTATGTCGCTTCAAAGCGAGATGAAGAAAGAATTCAATGCAGTTCATGAAAAAATCGACGGTGTTGAGCGACGACTTACCCGCCAAATCGATGGCATCGATCAGCGCCTTGATGATCTGGAGGCGAATGTGATTCCAGCATTGAAAAAGGCGGTGGCGACGCGGTAAGTGTGTGTATGTAAAAACACCGCGGACCTTGTGGCCTGCGGCGTTTGAGGAGTAGCGTGTGGCTGATCGCTATTCCCCGTGATTTATCGGAATGTCTTCTCCATGAGTGCCGGCATACATTCCCATGGTAAGTAATCCGAAGTATAGTTTGCGTCGCGCTTTCGCAATTTCACTCCGTTCAGAACGTGCATCAGTCAGCTCGGTTTCCAAATCGTTGAGTGAGATTCCGTGTTCCAGGAGTTGGCTGAGCGTTTCCCAGGGCAGCACGCGACATACGTCGCCGGGACCTGAACCCCAATCACTGGGTATGGAATCACGAATCTCATCATCCGTCAGGTCGCCACTCCTGATCTGGATATCGAAAATCACGTCTTCCGAGTAGTAAATGTACAATTTCTTTCGCATTGTATTCCTTTGCTCCTGAGTTAGGTGATTTCACAGATCTTTTATAAATATACTATTTTAAGTTTATTTCGTCAATATCCTCGCTTTTCCACTCATTACCGCTACAATCCTTTCGTTCCGTCTATATCTCGCGATGTACGTGTGAGTGGTTTATGACCCTTCGCATGTGCATCTCCGGAGTGGATGGGACGTGTGTATCTCTTCCCACCCCTCTCTATGTCCATGCCTTCCACAATGAAGGAGTATTCCCTCGACCTGGGCGATAAAAAGCTCACGGTACGTATCGGCGGTATCGCCGAGCAAGCCAACGCGACCGTCCTCTGCCAAATGGGCGACACGGTCTCGATGGGCAACGTTACGGTGAGTGCCAAGGCACGCGACGTTGATTTCCTCCCGTTGCAGCTTGTGTACCAAGAGAAGTTCTATGCCGGCGGCAAGATCGCTGGTAGCCGCTTCCGTAAGCGCGAAGGTCGCCCGAGCGATGCTGCGATCCTCATGGGTCGTGTTGTAGATCGTGGGCTGCGCCCGATGATCCCGAAGCACATCCGCAACGATATTCAGATGTTCTGCACGGTGCTGTCGTACGATTTTGAGAATGCGCACGATCTGACCTCATCCAACGCTGCAAACTGCGCGATTGCGATCTCCGATTGTCCGAATGACTCTATCCTCGGGTCTGTTCGCGTTGGTTTGATCGATGGCGAATTGGTTTTGAACCCATCGCATGAAGCGCGCGCAAAGTCCGACCTCGATCTCTTCCTGACGGCGTCGCTCGAGAAGATCGTGATGATCGAAGCGGGTGCGAATCAAGTACCGGAAGCGGATGTCCTTCGCGCGATCGAGTTCGGGAAGAAGTGGGCGCAGAAAATCGCACAGTTCTTTGCCGGTATTCAGAAAGAAATCGGGAAGAAGAAGTTTGTCGTCGAAGCACCCTTCACGCACGAGGAAGGCTTGAAGTTCCTGAAGGAGAAGCATCTCGCCGCCATCAATACGGCGATTAAGAATCCGATGCCGAAGCTCGAACGTCGTGCGCTCTTCACGGCTCTCATGGATGGTGCCGCGAAAGACTTGGAAGAGAAGTTTGGCCCCGCCGGCGACGATGAGACACTCCAGAAGCTCTACAAGCTCGCGCCATCATTCGTCGATAAGGTGATCAAGGGCGAAGTTCGCCGTTTGATCCTTGAAGAAGGCATCCGCATGAGCAGCCGCAAAGTTACCGAAATCCGTCAGATCACGGCGCTCGTTGATATCTTGCCAAACCGCGTGCACGGCAGCGCACTGTTTACCCGTGGTGAAACCCAGGGCCTCACGACCTGCACGCTTGGTGCCCCGGGCGATCAGCAATTGGTCGAAGGGATGGAAGGTGAGATGAAGGAGCGTTATATGCATCACTATAACTTCCCACCATTCTCCGTGGGGGAAACGAGCAATCGTCTCTCCGTCGGAAATCGTGAAATTGGTCACGGTAATTTGGCGCAGCGCGGCCTTGAGCCGGTCCTCCCAACGGCCGAGGAATTCCCGTATACGATCCGCACCGTTACCGAGATTCTCGCGAGCAACGGTTCATCGTCGATGGCTGCGGCATGTGGTTCCACCCTCGCCCTTATGGCGGCTGGCGTGCCGATCAAGTCGCCGGTCTCAGGTATCGCACTTGGTCTCATTGCCGATGAAGAGAAGGGTCAATACGTGATCTTGAGCGACCTTCAAGATGAAGAAGACTTTGGCGGCGATATGGACTTCAAAGTGACTGGTACCGAGAAGGGTATTACGGCGATCCAGATGGATATTAAGGTGAAGGGCTTGCCAGATAGCGTATTCAAGGAAGCGCTCGAACGCGCGCGCATTGGTCGTGGTGAAATCCTCACGACGATGCTCCTCACGATTGCGGAACCGCGTCATGAGCTTTCACCGTACGCACCGCGCATCGAGACGATTCAGATCAACCCCGAAGACATCCGCCTCGTCATTGGGAAGGGCGGTGAGACGATTCAGAAAATCACGGGTGATCTCGGCGTCGAGATTGATATTGAAGATTCCGGCATCATCTTCATCACGAGTACCGACGGTGAAATGATGAAGCGCGCGAAAGAGTGGATCCTCGGGATTACGGAGAAGCCAGAGGTAGGGAAGGTCTACGATGCGACGATTATTCGTATCATTCCAGGTGTCGGAGCCATCGCGGAGTTCGGCCACGGGAAAGACGGTATGATCCATATCTCCGAGCTTGCGTGGGGTCGTACGGAACAAGTGGAAGATGTGGTGAAGATGGGGCAGGAGCTCCAGGTGAAGTGCGTTGAGTACGATGCGCAGGAAGGAAAGACGCGTCTCTCGCTCAAGCAGATGTCCGCGCCGCCTGAGGGATTCGTTCCCCCTGCGAGGCCCAGCTTCGGCGGGCCACGCCCCAATGGTAATGGTCGACCGCCATTCCGTCGGTAAACCTCTCCCGGCACTGCGGTGCCACCCTCTCCTATAACGATAGGAGAGGATCGATCCCGCGGATGCGGGATCGGGGTGAGGTCTTACACCTTCCGTTCGAGCTCCGCTGTGAGCGTCGCCGCGAGGATATGCAATGATTCGTAGGTCGTTTTCTGTGCGGATTCACGTTGTTCCCACAGGGCAATGACTGATGCGATTGCTTCAAGGAGACCAAGGAGCCCGTGTCGTACATCTTCGTTTTGTTCCGTCCATGGTACGCCGTTGAGGCGGAGTGCCTTGAGGAGTAGGTCGAGGCGTTTGAGTGTTCGTTGCAATGCTTCGATGATCAAACGTTCACGCTTTGAATCGACACTTGAGAGATCGTGCCCGCCTCCGCTGTAGAGCTCAGGAATTTCACCGACGAGACTCTCTGCTTGAAGGCACGCTGTCTGTAAAATTTCCCAGTCACGTTCCGTGAGTGTGCGGTGCATGGTAAGCGCGTGTAGGACACCATCGACATCCTTGCGCACGATGAAGAGTACGTGGCGTATATGGTAGAAAATACCTTCGAGGCTCATACGGTGTACTTCGCGGAGGGTTGCTTCGGTGCGGCTGGAGACGAGCTTCGTGACGAAGATCGCAAACACGAGGAGTGCCATGCACGTTTGGATCATTGCGAGGAGTTTCGAGATCCCCTGCGGCAGAATATCGCCGTACCCCGTGGATGTGCCGGTGATAATGCTGAAGTAGAAGCTATTGAAGAGGCGCGATGCCGGGTCGAGAAGTGCAAGCTCCGTGGGTGCGTGTTCGGGGTGGGTCGACGCTAAGAGGAAATAGACGATGGCAAAGAGCATGTTGAGGAGAATCCACACCATGAATAAATCGCCGTAACTCCGTTGGCTTAAATGCTCGAGGATGGTGATGGACCGACGATGGAAGAAGTGAATGGGCATAGTGTGTATTTCATCCTCAGTATAGCGTTTTTTCAGTGTTTTTGCCATGGTGTCTTTCCTGTCTCAGGATGAGAAATGTGAAGAATATCTTGCATTTCTTTATCTACTTCTATACAAAGGTCCGGCTCTCCCCTCAAGGCGAGTTGTGATCTTTCCACTGTTAGACAATGGCCCCGCCTCGTGTGGGGCTTTTGTTATGTCATGCCTCGGTACACCCTTCGCTTCGGCTTAGGGCACTCGGCATGACATTGTGATTTTGGAAGCTGGCTGTCAGGCCGAGTGATCCCGCCGCGCGGGATTGTACCGAGGCCCAGCCAGCGTTGAATGTACCGAGGTATGAGAGAAGTATGTTACATTGCATCCTATGCGCACCGATTGCTCTGCCATTCAAGAAGTGTCTCTTATTCTACTACGTGAAGGGCAGGTGTGCTTGGTGCGACGGTGCAATACCGGGTACATGGATGGGAAGTACTGTTTTCCCGCAGGTCATAAAGAACCGGGTGAAGTGCCCCATATTGGTGCGGCGCGTGAGGCATTCGAGGAGGTGGGCGTGACGGTGGATCCTGCCTCCGTGCGGCACGTGCACACGATGCATCGTCGTTGCACCGATCATGGTGGGCCGCATGAACGTGTAGCGTACTTCTTTACTGCGGATACATGGACGGGTGAGCCCTCAAATGTAGAACCTGAAAAATCCGATCACGTTGGCTGGTTTTCACTCGATGCATTGCCCGATGTTATCCCGTACATGCGGGCGGCATTGGAGCATACATTAGAGGAAACGAGGTATTCGGCATTTGAGGGATAAGCGCTATAATCTTCTTGTGTTAGAAAAGGTTTATGAACCAACGGCGACTGAAGATCGTATTTATAAAATGTGGGAGGAGAGTGGTGCGTTTCAGGCTGATGCAGCAAGTACGAAAGAGCCATTCACCATTTCGATGCCGCCGCCCAATGCGACGGGGCAGTTGCACCTTGGCCATGCGGTGATGCTTGCGCTCGAGGATATCTTCATTCGCTTCGCGCGGATGAACGGAAAAGAGGCTCTGTGGGTTCCGGGGACAGATCATGCAGCGATCGCGACCGAGAGCGTGGTGATCAAGCAGTTGAAGACAGCAGGGATGAAAGACCCGCGGAAGGAGCTTGGTCGTGAAAAGCTCGTGGCGAAGATTGCGGAATTCGTCGATGGCAGCCAAAACACGATCCGTAGCCAGGTGCGCAAGATGGGGAGCTCATGTGACTGGTCCCGCGAGCGTTATACGTTCGAGCCGTCGCTCAATCGTTGTGTGAACGAGGTGTTTACGAAGATGTACCGTGACGGTCTTGTGTATCGCGGTCATCGTATCGTGAACTGGGATCCGCGATTGCAGACGACCGTGTCGGATGATGAATTGGAATACAAGGAGGAGACGATTCCGTTCTACACGTTTCAGTACGGGCCGTTCCAGATCGCGACATCGCGCCCCGAGACGAAGTTTGGCGATAAATACGTGGTGATGCACCCAGACGACGAGCGTTACGCGCAGTACAAGCACGGTGATACGTTCGAGGCCGAGTGGATCAACGGTCCTGTACGAGCGACGGTGATCAAAGATACGGTGATTGATCCCGCGTTCGGCACGGGCGTCATGACGATCACGCCGTGGCACGACACGATCGATTTCAGCATTGCCGAGCGCCATGGGCTTGAGAAAGAACAGGTGATCGACGAGAACGGGAAGCTTCTCAGCATTGCTGGTGAGTTCGCGGGTATGGGGATTGAAGATGCCCGTCCGCTCATCGTCGAGAAGCTGCGTGTGAAAGGTTTGCTCGTCGCGACGAAGGACGATTATGTCCATAACAAGGCGGTGAACAGCCGCGGCGGGGGAACGATCGAGCCGCAGATTAAGCTGCAGTGGTTCGTGGATGTGAATAAGCCAGTGGTTGACTGGCAGGGGAAGAAGATGAGCTTGAAAGAAGTGAT